>JACMMY010000297.1 GCA_014378805.1 Moraxellaceae bacterium | reverse complement strand
TCAACTTCGGGTGGCTTACCTGAAATTGCTGGAGATGCAGGACTATTAGTCCCTCCCGTGAATGTTGAGACGCTGACAGTGGCTCTTGGGAGTCTAATGCAAGATGAACAGTATCGACTTGAGTGCGCAACAAAATGTCAAAACCGTGCTCGGGAAAATTTTACAGTCTATAAACAAGTCGCGAGATTAGACTCCGTCCGTAACGAACTACTGAGAATATAATAATGCGCATTTGTTTAGTGTTGGCAAGTTGGGGTGAAGGTGGGTTAGAGCGGCATACCATTGAGCTTGCTAATGCTTTGTCGTTACGACATCAAGTTTCCGTGGTTGCTCATCCTTTGATGGCACAGCGATTTGCTGAGGCGGTTCAGTTTATTCCACTGAATATGGATCGCAATCGTCAAAATCCATTTTTGCTTTATGAACTACGCACCATTCTGAAAAATAATACGTTCGATATTATTCATACTCAAGCGAGTAAAGCCGCAATTCTCGTCGCACATATCCGCAGATTTTTACCGAAGACTCTTGGTTTTGTGGCTTCAATGCATAATCAAAAAACGGCATTGTGGGCATTCGCGCGGATGGATCACTTGATCTTAGGTGGTAATAATGGCTTACTCAGTGGCCGCACATTGAATATTCCGGTGAGCAGTATTTATAACGGAATTGTTCCGAGTGGTACGCAAGGTTGGACGCGAGAAAAGCTGGCGACAGAATTTAATTTTTATGCGACAAAACCTATTTATTGCGCTGTAGGAAGATTTGTTCCTGCCAAAGGTTTTGATATTCTGATTCCAGCATTAGCAAAATCGGGTGCGCAATGTCTGTTAATTGGTGATGGTCCAGAACGTGCAGAGTTAGAATCATTAGTCAGAAACACTGGCGCTAAAGTGGTCTTTTCAGGTTACCGCAGTGATGCAATGTCGTTGCTCAGCGTCAGTGATGGCATGTTGATTTCTTCACGTAATGAAGGGTTTGCATACGTTTTTGTCGAAGGAATGCTCGCTCATCGTCCGATTATTGCGACGGATATTCCCATGGTGCAGGATTTCTTGCCACGTGAAGTCATTGTACCTGTTGATGATGTCGATGCATTCACTGAAAAATTAAACTTTATTCAGTCTTCTCCAAAAGAGTGGTATCAACTGATGCAGCCAGTATGGGCGAAGGCAGATGCTGAGCTTACACTAGATAATATGGTTTTACGGGTTGAAGCGGTTTATGATGCAGTGATTCAGTCACATCAATAACTTACAACTTTTACAGACTTTGAGAATTTATTATGCGCGTGCTCGTACTGGGTGGGAATGGTTTTATAGGTTCACATTTAGTCGATGCACTTGTCGCGCGTGGTGATGAAATCGATGTCGTCGGCCGCGCGACCAATTTGTACAATGTTTTTCTGACGCAGTCGCAGAAAGTTCAATATCATCAAACTAACATCTCAAATATTCAGTTTCTTACGCCGTTATTAGAGCGGGCAGATGTTATTTTCCATTTAGTCTCAACGACGATTCCTGCAACATCCAATCAAAATCCAGTTGCTGATATTCAAGATAACTTGGTGGCGACCGTTCAAATTTTGGAAGTACTACGTCATTTACCAAAAAAACGACTGATCTATATTTCATCTGGCGGTACCGTATATGGGACGCCGCAACATATTCCAGTGTCAGAAAGTCATCCTTTAGATCCAAAAAACTCTTATGGTATCGTCAAAGTCGCCATCGAAAAATACCTGCATATGTATGCGGATCTCTACGACGTTTCTTCTGTGGTGCTGCGTTTAGCCAATCCTTATGGTCCTCGCCAAATGAAGATTGGTGTGCAGGGTTTTATTGCAACTGTTCTCATGAGTGAATTGCAAAATAAACCGATTACGATTTGGGGTGACGGTAAAGTGATACGCGATTACATCTATATTGATGATGTGGTTTGCTTGCTTCAGCGAGTTGCTGAGCGAAGTGAGATTGGGACGTTTAATGTTGGTAGTGGCGAAGGGTATTCATTGCTGAATATTTTAGAAACTGCGAATGAAATCACGCAGAAAGATATTCAGGTTAATTATTTGCCGAGTCGAAACTTTGATATTCCAGAAATTGTTTTGGATATTCATCATGTCTGTAAGACCTTCGATTGGCAGCCTGAAATTAGTTTAACAACAGGAATGACTATGCATTGGCAGTGGTTGCAGCACTTGAACCATGTGATGGGTAATCGTTCATAGAAGACGGTTTTTAGCAGTATTAATAATGAGTTGTTTCCGATGAATACCAAGCCATCCAAGAAAAAAATTCTTATCCCAATTCCAAATCAAGATTTTGATCCAACTGAAGTCGCTGTGCCTTGGCGCGTGCTCACTAATCAAGGACATCAAGTTTTTTTCGCAACGCCCGATGGTCAGCAAGGGCGTGCTGATGATTTGATGCTCACTGGTGAAGGACTTGATGTTTGGGGTTGGATTCCATTATTAAAGAAACTCAAATTAATTGGTTTGACGCTGAGAGCAAATAGTGATGCGCTTAATGCATATGCTGCGCTTGAGCAGGACAGCGCGTTTCAAACACCATTGAAATATGAAGATTTATATATCGAGGATTTTGATGGCGTTGTCTTACCTGGTGGACATCGCGCCCGTGGAATGCGTGCATATTTGGAGAGTCAGACTTTGCAAAACTTTGTCGGCGCGTTCTTTGATTCTGCAAAACCTGTTGCAGCGATTTGTCATGGCGTGGTGCTCGCAGCGCGAAGCATTTCTCCAAAAACTGGAAAGTCAGTTCTACATGGACTCAAAACGACTGCACTAACTTGGAAGATGGAAAACACTGCTTCAATACTCATGAAGTTTGTTGGGCGCGTGTGGGATGCAGATTATTATCGTACCTACACAGAAGAAAATGATGATGCAAAAGGCTATCGTAGCGTACAAGCGGAAGTCACGCGGGCATTAGCCTGTCCGGAAGATTTCCTTGATGCGACTTCGGATTTAGCTAATTTTTTTCGTAAAGACAGCGGACTTTACCGAGACACTGAACAAGATGCGCGTGCGGCATTTGTCGTGACTGATGGAACTTATGTTTCAGCACGTTGGCCTGGGGATGCGCATCAATTTGCTATGGCTTTTGCCAAGTTGCTTTAAGTAATACTTTTAAAAGCAATATCTTTAAGATTTTTGATGAACTGCAATTTTATGAATTGCTACTTCATCCAATCGATACACGCCTTTAAAATTTTCCGCATCTTTAAAGCGACGATATGACCAAACATATTGCTCGGGTGCCCGACGAATCATGTTTTCTATGCTTTGATTTAAAGCCGACACAGACACCCTCAAGTCCTGATTTAGAATGTCGTCATGCATTGCTTCGCATACGACAGTAAAGCCATTATTCCCTTCGTTTCTGATGCAACTTAAAGCAATAACAGCGCACTTGGTCTTTTGAGCAAGCTTCGAAACGAGTGTCGTGGTCATGACTTCATGCCCAAAAAATGGCGCATAGATGCCACCACTGGGTTCGGGCACATGATCGGGTAGGATGATGGTAAAGCCACCTTTTTTGAGTATTTTAAAAATTGCCCGAACGCCTACTTCATCAGTCGGCACGAGAGTGGCGTTTAATCGCTGACGTGCCTCGAGCATGAATTTATCCATGCCTGCATTATCTGATGGCTTGTACATAATGGTCGGAGAGCCGAACTGATTCAGCCACGCGTTCATCATTTCCCATGTACCGAGATGGGGTACAACTGCAATCATGCCTTTTGGATCAGCGAGCGCATTTTTTAGAATGTCTAATCCTTCAACATGTTTGATTTGATCGATACTGTATTGCGAAGGCATTCCCCAGCATTTAATCGATTCCATAATGGCGAGACATTGGTTGGTCACGCTTTGACGTTCTAGTTTTAAACGAGTTGATTTTTTAAGTTCTGGGAAGGCCAGTATCAGATTGACTCGGGTTGTCCATCGAATGCCTGTATGTGGCATCAAGATCATGATTACAGCGACTGCTCGCGCAAAAAAACGCAAAAGCGCAAGTGGAAGCAGGGCAATGGTTTGTAAAATTGAATTCATGCTTTGCAACGTGCTGTCGAGGTTGAGGGATCATTCATGTCAATATTGATAAAATTTAATCAAAAAAAATTATCAATTAATGTGTTGTGTCGATACCGCGTAAAACGATCCAATCTTGTTTGCCATTTCCGATATCGCTTTTAGCTAAGGTAATGGTCGTCTTTTCCTGATGCTTTCCAAGCATAGGCAGCGTCGAATCGATTTCAACATTACATTGAAATTGTTCTTTATTTTTATTAGATTCTTGACATGAGATTTTCTTGAGATCGTTGAGTTTGATCGCCAGTGCTTCACCGCCAAATTTACGTGTCAAAGCGTTGGTTTGATCAACTTCATTGCTATAAGCGGTTTTAATGTCGCTTTCGGACGGCTCGCGAGAACATCCAGTAAGAAATGTTGTTGATGTTAAAACTAAAAACATGAACTTCTTCGCGCTCAGATTTTTCAATGAAATTGACCTTTTATATGAAAAGTATTGAATTGAGTAGGATGTGGAATGATGGAATGATGGAATAGTAACATCGACCTTATAAATTTGTCTGTAGCATAATCAGTCTAAAATACGCCAGTCTCTCCTCATCCAGCAATAAAATTGACTTGTCCAAATGTGAATGATAGGTTCGCAAGAGTTGGTATGACTTAATTTAGATATACCGTTGCAATCATGATAATAATTGAATAAGGACATCTTATGTATAGGGCGGGGTGGAATAAACAGGAAATTCCGATTAAGCCTCAAGGCTATGCTATGTTTGGTTATGGTCAATGGCACCATCGCGCTTACGGTCAACAAACTCCACTATATGCGCGTGCGCTTTATATTGCCGATTCAAAGGATCAGGCGCTTATTTTTTGTTGCCTAGATATGGGCTGTATTACAGGTGCGATGCGCATAGGTGTATGTGAGCAACTCCGCGAACGTATGGGCAAATTTTTCAATGAGTCGGCATTTGTTTTAACGGCAACGCATACTCATTCTGCACCCGGTGGATGCTCGCATGAGGCTTTATATAACGTGCCGACTCCGGGTTTTGTGTTTGAGCATTTAGATGCTGTGGTGACTGCGAGTGTTGAAGCTATTCTCAGTGCTTGGGAAACAGCCGAGTCGACTGAGTTAGGGCTTGATCAGACGAAGTTTGCTGATGAGGTTCCTGTTGCTTGGAATCGTTCTTTAGCTTCTTATAATCGTAATTTTGATGTAGTCCAACGTCATAAATCTGAGACTCATCTTGCATTGGATCGAACGATGTCGTTGCTGAGTTTACGCCGTAATGGCGAGCTGAAATCGCTATTGTCTTTATTTGGTGTTCATGCGACGTGCTTAAGTAGTCACTTAAATCGTCATGATGGTGACAATAAAGGTTACGCATCTGCAAAAGTAGAGCAATCGTTAGCAGCTGGGGGCGTCGCGATCTTTGCGCAAGCCACCGCAGGCGATGTGTCACCTCATTATCATGGAAAAGGTGATTTGGAGCGCCGAAAGAAAATTAAAGGTGAAGCTGAATATGTTTATGCTGCACAAAATGGAGGTTATCAAAGTGATATTGCTTTGGCTGCTTTATCCAATAAAAACGAAGAACAGATATTCGGTAAGATAGATTCGATCATCAGTTTTATTGATTTCACGAGTATTCATGCTGCACCAGAGTTCGCAAACGGCGTATCTGATGCATGGACGAGTGAGCCATGTCATGGTACGGCTTTTTTTCAAGGGACGCCTGTTGATGGACCCGGCACACCTGAGATGTTGATTGGAGCTGTTTCAACTTTGGCTCATTCTGTAAAAAAATTGCGTTTAAGTCCATTGATGCGTAATTCGAAAGATACTGAATATTATCGAAGGTTGTATGCATCACAAGGCAATAAATCCATTTTGCTGGAGGCGGGGCGTAAGCAGATTTTAGGTTGTCCAATGGGTGGTATTTTGCCGAGTATGCTAGATCCGTTGATTGGCGAGTTAAAACGCCAAATCAATGTCGGTGCGATTAAAGAGAGTCCGCTGGTACCGACACGTATTCCTTTGCAGATTGTGATGATTGGGCAGTTGGCTTTGGTATGTTGTCCAGGTGAGTTTACGACGATTGCAGGTAGACGCGTTTTAGAAACGGTGAAAGCGCGATTGCAAAACAGTGGTATCAAACATGTGCTGATTTGTACGTATTGCAATGATTATATGGGTTATGTAACCACGCAAGAAGAATATCAGCAGCAAGCGTACGAAGGTGGGCATACGTTGTTTGGACAATGGACTTTAGCGGCGTTTCAGACTCAGTTTTCGAAGTTGGCCGATGAGTTGTTGAAACCTGATGCAGAGCGGAAGCATGATCGAATGACGCGACCTGTGCCTATTCCACAGCCTGAGTTGGCGTTAAGGAGTGGGTTGGCTGTGCCAAGTTAGTTTTTTGTTGAGGTTTGTGCAATGTGCTCAGGCTTATTGCACTTTACGCTAGCGAATTTTAGTAGAGAGCCTTTTGTGCTAGATCAGCGACCATTTTGACTATTTCATGTTTGAGTTGTGAAGTGAGATGTCTGCGTATGGCCATATTTAAATCCTTGTTTTAATGCTATATCATCTTGCAACATGTTTAATATTTTCTATATCAAGACATTAAAGAGTCTCTCACAGAATGCATTTGATACGAAAATAAGAGATACTCAACGAACTTAAGAGATGGCGATTAATAGCAGCCGTCACAAACAAGGGATCTTAGTTATGTGCGCAATTTACGAGCAAAAATGAGCCGAAAGCAAAGTAAGAAAGAATTAGCCTTTAAGTCGTCTGATCTCAATTGGTCATTAGATAACGATGTATTTTTGATTGAAAATCAAGATATGCCACTAGAGGATCAAGCCAAGCATTTGAAATTAACGGTTGAGGAAGTATCAGATAGACGTTGTCGACTTGGACTTTTGCAAAGGGCTAAAGCTGTGATGAGGTTGAACGTGAATGAATAATGCCTGATGAATGAGGAACACAATCAATTTTTTTAAATCTGCCAATTTACTTAATCGTTTATGGGCTTTTTTATAAGTGGATGGTGGGGTTGAGCCGTTCATTAAAGCAATGTGGCAAAAATGAGAGTGCTTTGTTGTTGTCACGTATATTCTGTCCGCTTACGCACAGAGAGCGCGGAGGTGATTGGGTAGTATGAATTGTTACATATGTATACTCATACCATGATTGGAGTAATAACATGATCCGTTCTAAAGTTCTTTTTGCTGCCATGTTGCTCGCTAGCTCTTCAGTATTGTCATTTGGCTTCGTTACAGCAGCCAATGCAGCAAGTGCCGCGGATCTAGACCGTGATTCCCAGCAAACGCTACAGAAATTGTATAGTACTCAACCTGCTGCTGAAGTTCTATCGCACCGTGCAAAAGCCATTTTAGTCTTCCCTAATATTATAAAGGCAGGTTTAGTCTTTGGTGGGAGTTATGGCGAAGGTGAGCTATTGGAAGGCTCAAAAGTTCAAGGATATTATAATTCTGTTGGTGCATCTTGGGGATTACAAGCGGGCGCACAATCATATGGCTATGTTGTATTCCTGATGTCTGATAAAGCCGTTAAATACGTGCACCAAACTCATGGCTGGGAACTGGGCGTAGGTCCAACCATTGTTGTGGTTGATGAAGGTATCGCCAAAAATCTATCGACCTCCACGCTTAAAAAAGATGCCTATGCATTTATTTTGAGTCAACAGGGACTCATGGCTGGCGTAAGTATTGAAGGTACAAAAGTTTCACATATCAAACAATAACAGGTCGAATTTTAAACATGAATTCGCGACTAGTCCGTCTAAAGTGAAAATAGTAGGGTCGCATTGTAAGGATGCGACCCTCTCCACTCTCTTAAAAAGGGAGTGGTGAGTAGAAAAACATTAAATGTAAGTTGAACTCTTCATCAAGACATATTCTTTTCTGTTTAGATTATTTTGTGAATTTATATAACTCAAAGAGAGAGATGATAAAATGGGAAAATATCTTATCGCTTGGCTACTTGGTGTTCCAGGCATAGTTTTAGTGGTAGCTTACTTCTTCTTTCATTAATGATTGAATGATCCGCTGAATAAAGGAGTAGCCATTTTGGTTGGTCCTTTTTTATAAGGGTATATTTTACCAAATAGTGTGTTAATTTTCTTTATATAGTCAACGTACTGAATAGATAAAAATACTATCAAAAATTTAAATCTATGCTCATAAAAGTTGTAATTTCCTAATTAATAAATTTTTATGATGTATGTATACTTTATTTGCACGTCTGATTCACAAACGAAATCAAATATGGTTAGCATTTTACTAAAAAATTGGTTAAAGAGAAGAATGCTTAGAGCGGATCTCGACTTTAGTGATGAGATCACCACGATTCGTAGAATTTAAGATTTTGAATTTGATCATTTTTTTGTGTAGTGTTGAGTTTGTAAACAGAATTGAGACAGCAAACAAAATGAATTGTATCTTGCATGAAATTTGTCCTAAAATTTCTTATGTGAACACTCGCTCGGAACACCTTCTTTTTTATACAGATCAAGGTGGCCCTACAATTAACTTTTTTCTGTACGTCAACGCACAGAAAAAACATTTTTTAATTGCTATTTTTGAAGTACAAGCATGTAAATATTCGTCGCTTGATTGGTAGAAAGTGTTCTAGTATCATTTACATGATGTTTGTTCTTATTACCGTAAAGATTAACCTGTCGGATTAGGAGTCCCGATGATAAATTCTATTGCTCCTTCAAAAAATCCAAAAGCTAATCGGCTACTTGCATGTTTACCTAAAGTTGAATGGGAGATATTACAACCCCAACTCGAATGGATAGAAATGCCATTAGGTCATGTGATTTGTGAATCAGGTAATACGTTTAGTCATGTATACTTTCCGACGACTGCGATCGTATCTTTACTCTATGTTTTGGAAAATGGTGCTTCAGCTGAGATTGCAGTTGTTGGCAACGAAGGTATTGTTGGTATTTCCTTATTCATGGGTGGCGAATCCACCACCAGTCGAGCAGTTGTGCAAAGTGCTGGCGAAGGCTATCGATTAAAAGCAAAATTCATAAAAGATCAATTCAATCGATCTGATCCATTAATGCACTTACTGCTACGTTATACACAAGCCTTGATTACCCAAATGTCGCAAACAGCGGTCTGTAACCGCCATCACTGCATGGATAAACAATTGTGTCGTTGGTTACTACTGAGTTTGGATCGTCTTTCTGGCAATGAATTGGTCATGACTCAAGAACTCATCGCCAATATGCTGGGTGTGCGCCGTGAGGGCGTGACCGAAGGTGCAGTTAAATTACAAAAAGCAGGGTTAATTCGCTATGCGCGTGGTCATATTACAGTTCTTGATCGTCCAGGGCTCGAAGAAAGATCGTGTGAATGCTATGCCGTGGTCAAAAAAGAATATGATCGATTATTATTAAGACGTGATTTCGTTTAATATAAATTTGTATCTATTAGGTATTCATATTTTGAGTGATTTAAATTCAGTTAAATTTATTTAAAGGGTGTTTATTATATTTCATTCAAATCGTTAAATGATTAGCGATTTGAATAATAAGAAATATTTTTTAGACTATAACCGGATGTAAAATTAAATATAGAGTTAATTTTGACTCTATATTGAGGTTAATATGATGCTTAATACTCCAGTAGATAAACCAACCCCTAGTTCCACTCCAATACCACCCCATAATCCTGTGTAATTAGTTAGCGTTACATAAATTAATTGATCTTAGTTAAGATAAATATTTTTAAATAAAAATATTTATCTGTTTTTGATGATTTTTTGGTGAAATTTAATGAATTGTTAGAATTAAAAACCCGTCTCATATTGATACGGGTTTTTAATTTAAGTCATTTTAAATTCTACCCATCACAAGAAGTACAATGATAATAATCAGAACAAGCCCGAGTCCACCACTAGGACCATAACCCCATGATTTACTATGTGGCCATGTTGGAATAGCACCGAGTACCATCAGTACAAGAATAACAATTAATATTGTGCCTAGCATTTTATTCTCCAATTTTAAAGTTAACAAGCATGAAATATGAAATTATATTTTATGCTTTGAATTAATTTTGAGCATCCTTTATTAGTTTATTTCAAGATTGCACATTGTTGTATAAATATCACCAAGACAGCTTAGCAATGCGCTGTTTTTATTGTTAAGGCAGTCTTGATGTAGAATTGTCGTTTTTTTATATTTCTAGTGTTACATCGGTAGGTATGTGTTGTATCGCACAGACAGTTTGTTTAATAACTGTTAATTTGATCTTAGAAAACCTCCTACAATATACTTTTATAAGGTTTTTTGTAGTTAGTTAATTTATTTAGAGACATTGAAAGTTACGGAGAACGAAAATGTTTATGCATAAAGTCATTACATCAGATTGTCCGAAATGTGGGAAAATTTTATTTAAAGAATTTATCACTCCTCATGATATCGCAGATACAGATAGAGCATTATGCGGATTTTGTAGTTTTGCTATTTCAAAAAATTTATTTTTAAAAAAACTTAAGTTCATGTATCTTCATTAAGAAAATTCAATGAAATAAATTAAGGTGCTAATCACATAATTTATTAATGATAATTACAGTTTTTAAATATTTATTTTGAGGATTAGGTCAGTTAAATGAAACTTAGGTATTTTGATGCTGATACAGTGAGCAAAAAATGGTTAATCATTTTATTGCGAGGATTAATCACAGTATGTTTTGCAATCCTTCTTTTAGTACATCCTAAATTAGAAGTCAAAATACTGGTTATTTTATTTGGATCTTTTATTTTAATAGATGGTGTAGTCGCGATTTGTACTGGATTTATTGATCAAAAACTAGATTTTATTCTTTTTGGTTTCATGTCAATTATGATTGGAATTTATGCTTTTTTTACACATAAAGAAGCCGCTTTTTTCTTTTTAGCGCTCTTTGCCGCTTGGTCATTGTTGCGCGGTATATTTGAAGTGAGTGCTGCAACTAAGTTAGATCAGAAATTAATTCATAGATGGCAGCTTCTATTTTCTGGCGTCTTATCTAATATTTTTTGTATCTTAAGCATATTGCTTCAACCCTCAAATGTATTGCCGAAAATATGGGTTTTTATCACCTATTTTTTAGTGATCGGGTTGGTATGGATTTTTTATGCATTTAATCTACGCGCTATAGATCGGAAATTTTTACGTAAACGTACACTTAAGATTAGTAAGTTGATAATCTAATAAATATTT
>JACMMY010000296.1 GCA_014378805.1 Moraxellaceae bacterium | reverse complement strand
TCCTACGGCAATTGACTATTGCGGCGGCTTTCACGACTGGCAAAGTCGCCAAACCATACGTGCGGAATCGGCGACGCAATACCGTGAGTTGATGACCAAATTTCCCTCCGACGCATGGATTCCAGGCACCGCAATTCTATTTCGTGTCAGCGCGCTGCGTGTCACAGGGCCGCTGGACGAGCGGTTATTTGCCTATTACGACGACAATGATATTTGTGCGCGGCTCGCTGCTGCGGGTTGGATATGCCGGCTCGACTACCATTCAAAAGTCCGGCACGTTGTCGCGCATGACATAACTGGCAGGAAACCGTATTTCTTCTATCTTATGCAACGCAACTATCTCATTTTTTGGCACAGCAATACGCCTTTGCAGTTCCGAAAATTGCTTTGGCTAAAATTATTAAGCCAATCGTTTTACGAAATCAATCGACTCTACTTGAAACAAGATATCAAGCAAGCAGAAGCTCGGATGCTGGGAGTTGGTGATTTTATCGTACGACGCTATGGTAGCCCTGAAATGGGTCGTTCGATCCCGCACTGGATGAAATTGATACGACGACTTGCACAACTTCAACAGCATCGAGCGCTCCATCGATAGTTTTTCCTCGATGGGATCCCCAAAAAATGGATTAAATCTAAAATCGATGCTTTCATAAAGAGGCGGTATTTCATGAATAATTTTTGCTTGTCTAGCGGAAGACCGCAGATTTTCTCTTGCAGGAACTAAAACCATTTTTGAAATCTCGCTTAATCAAGGTCGGAAAATTGTGAGCACTGCATGCTAAAAAATAGATTCATTTTTCTCGATGGCATTCGTGGAATAGCTGCGATTTTTGTAGTGATTTTGCACTCATCCTCCTTTTGGAATTTTACAGAATTAAGGCTCGTTCACGCATATCTCGCGGTTGATTTATTTTTTATCCTCAGTGGATTTGTCATCGCAAATGCCTATGATGAAAAACTTGAATCGGGCAAACTCTCGCTGAAACTTTTTATCTATATACGATTAATTAGACTGTATCCAATTTATCTTTTATCGGTCTTGATTTGTATACCTGCGCTCACGTTAGGTATCGTTCAGGATGTGCCACACTGGGTGCAGTATCCGAATTTTGCGGAAGGGGCTGCAATAATAGCTGCGGCTGCGATGTTCCTACCATTTTATGCACCTAGTGTTTTCGCCCTATTTCCATTGAATAGTCCGTCATGGTCTCTTTTTTTCGAATTACTTATGAATTTCGTGTACGGGCTAATCCATCCAATATTAAGTACCCGCGCATTGATTTTCATTGTGTTCGGAGCTTCGATTGGTCTTTGTTTAGTTTTAAAATACAAAGGAAGTCTTAATACTGGCTTTCAGTGGGAAGGTATCAGTTTTATCGGAGGGGTAATCCGATCAGCATACGGATTTTTTCTTGGAGTACTTTTACATCGGTATCATCAAAAGCTAAATTATTACTTTGGCGGGCAAATATTCCCTTGGCTTGGAGTTCTAATGATCGTTGGGATACTGGCCTCACCGCCAATGGGTGCATATGATGAGTTATTTGTTCTACTTATAGTATTTTTAATATTCCCAATCGCGCTGCTATTTGCGTCGAAGACTCATGATTCACGGATGGGTCGGCCACTTTTGTTGCTGGGATCGGCTAGCTATCCAATTTACGTGCTTCATGTTCCAATCAAGGAACAAATGACATATTGGTTCGGCCCAATAGTTTATACGACCGCACCGTTCAGTGGGATCGCTTTCGTTTTGACCTTAATTTCACTGTCGGTGTGGATCGAACGTGTATATGACATCCCCGTCCGGCGGATGCTTGCGAATTTTATAAAGGATAAAACATCTCCAGGGCGAACATTGGCCGAATCCGAACACCGTTAGGCATACAAATGACGATGCACTATCCCGAAGCACTTCTGTTCAAGTAATGCAATTGTCTGGTTTAGGGATTAATCGCATGTAAAGAGTAATGGGTTGCGCACTCTTCAGACTGCATTAGTATCGGAAGCATGCGACGTTAATCAGACAGAACTTGATTTCTAGGTAATCCAAGTGGCGATATTTTCAAGCGTGCGTATGTACTGGGGTATTCTATAAGTCTGCTGGAGCAACCAGAGGAATTACCTTATTAATGAGTAATTCTAAAATTCCACGTGTAAAATACAATTAACCCGATAGAGATTTTTTAACGTCTCTTTAAAATTTTCTTCAGGAGAATTCACGTATGGATCTTCGCGCACTAGCGATTTATCTTCCTCAGTTTCATCCAGTTCGCGAAAACGATGAGTGGTGGGGAAAAGGTTTCACAGAATGGACAAATGTTACCAAGTCAAAAGCCCGCTTCGCAAATCATTATCAACCACAGCTGCCTTCAGACTTAGGTTTCTACGACCTAAGGGTCGCGGAAACCCGCCAGCAACAGGCGGACCTAGCACGTCAATTTGGAATTCATGGTTTTTGTTATTACCATTATTGGTTCAATGGTCGACGAATCCTCGAAACACCTTTTGAAGAAGTTCTTAACTCCAGCGAGCCTGATTTTCCATTTTGTTTATGTTGGGCCAATGAAAATTGGACACGTCGTTGGGATGGTGAAGACAAACAAGTGCTCTTGCAACAAAATTATAGCGAAGACGATGACAGAGAACACATACGCTCACTTGCAAGCGCGTTCAAAGATTCAAGGTATATAAAAGTCGACGGAAAACCGGTATTTATTGTGTACCGGATCAACGCATTACCGGACCCAAAGCGGACAACCGACATTTGGCGGGATGAAGCAAGGAAATTAGGTATCGGTGAACTGTACTTGATGCGTATGGAAATTTCGACGCATGGTATTGATCCAATTAGTCAAGGATTAGATTCAGCTATTGAATTTCAGCCCGACTGGCCGAATTTGCCGCAACGAGAATATGGTAGTTGGAAAGATCGAGCCTTAAACCGTTTGCGTTTGAAAGCCTCACCATTTTGGCAAGATATCGTTGTGGATTATCGGAAGGTAAGTCAATCAATGATGGGAAGAGCGCGTCCTAAATACAAATTATTTCCAGGTGTCGCCCCAAATTTTGATAACTCACCGAGACGAGCTACAAACGCAACAATTTTCGTAGAATCTTCTCCAGAAAAGTATGAAGAATGGTTGCAGCATGTAGTTGACACGTTTGTCCCTTACTCAAAGGACGAGAATTTTATCTTTATTAACGCATGGAATGAGTGGGCAGAAGGCAACCATCTTGAACCATGCAGAAAATGGGGAATAAAATATCTTCAGGCAACTGCTAAAGCATTAGGCTTCCAAAACAAAAAATAATATGATGTTTCTTG
>JACMMY010000295.1 GCA_014378805.1 Moraxellaceae bacterium | reverse complement strand
AGCAGAGCGTATTCCTGTCAGTTCAAACGCTGAAGCTGCACGTAAGATCAAAAGTGAATGGCATTCTGCGGCAATTGCAGGCGAAGTGGCTGCGAAAGAATATGATTTGACTGTGCTCCATGCCAAGATTGAGGATAATCCAAATAACACCACGCGATTCTTGATTATTGGTCGTGAAGCGGTGCCAGTAAGTGGCGATGATAAAACTTCTTTGCTCATCGCTGCACATGATAAAGCGGGTGCGTTACTTGATATTTTGCAACCGTTTGCCAAACATGGTATTTCATTGACCAGTATCGAAACGCGTCCTGCATTGCCTGATAAATGGGCTTATGTGTTTTTCATCGATTTGGCGGGTCATCAAGATGAACCGCATGTGCGTGCTGCGCTGGATGAAATTCGTGCCACGGTGAAAGAGCTACGTGTGTTGGGTTCTTATCCGAAAGCGGTATTGTAAAGACGTTGCTTTGAAGTCTTCCTGTTTTAAATGGAGGGAGAACAACATTCAAGCATAGTAATTGAGGACTTAGGTTCTATAGATATTAATTGGAAATATAAATGTCTTCTGAAAATACTGTATCAACTACGATTCAACCTGCCAATCAAGGCATTGCCAATATTGGCCCGTATCAAACAGGCAAACCGATTGATGAGCTCAAACGTGAGTTAGGTTTAGATAACATTGTCAAATTGGCAAGTAATGAAAACCCACTCGGTTGTTCTGCGCTTGCAACGCAGGCCGTGCGTAATGAATTAGCGGACGTCGGTCGTTATCCTGATGGCAGTGGCTATAAACTGAAAGCAAAAATTGTTGAAGTTTTTGATGTTGATATGGCACAAATCACCTTGGGTAACGGTTCAAATGATATTTTGGAACTGGTCGCGCGGACGTTTATTTGTCCTGACGACACAGTGATTTATAGCCAACATGCGTTTGCCATTTATGCTTTAGCGACACAAGCGGTTGGTGCGACAGGCATTGAAGTGCCCGCAAAGCATTATGGTCACGACTTATTCGCGATGGCACAAGCTGTGCGCGCCGATACTCGCGTGATTTTTCTGGCTAATCCTAATAATCCGACAGGCACATGGTTTGCTGAATCAGATTTTGAAGCGTTTATGCAAACTGTTCCTGAGCATGTTTTAGTCGTATTAGATGAAGCGTACGTAGAATATTTCCCAGAACATTTTAACAGCCTAAAATTCTTAGAATAATACCCAAATTTGTTGATTAGTCGCACGTTTTCTAAAGCGTATGGCTTAGCTTCGCTACGTGTTGGTTTTGCATTGGCAGCATCGCATATCACCGATTTGATCAATCGTGTCCGTCAGCCGTTTAACGTCAATTCATTTGCCTTAGCTGCTGCGAATGCATCATTAGGTGATCAAGATTTTCTCAATCAAACGCGCACGTTAAATCATGCAGGTATGGCGCAACTGGAAGCCGGTTGCACCGCGTTGGGTCTTTCTTGGATTCCTTCTCGCGCTAACTTTATCAGTATTTGTGTGAATACCGATGTTCAGCGTCAAGGCACTCAAGTATTCCAAGATTTGCTGAAATTGGGTGTGATTGTCCGTCCAATTGCGGGTTATGGTATGCCTGAATATATTCGTGTTTCAATCGGTACCTTTACCGAAAACAAGCGTTTCTTGGAAGCGTTAACTCAAGTAATTCAAGCTGCGGAATGAAGTGAATGTTGAGCTTGTTGTTGTGCAACACGAGGATGTGTTTTTATGTCTGAAACAGACTTGATACTGGAAAACGTATTGTTTGAAAAGGTCGCTTTTATTGGCTTAGGTCTGATCGGCTCTAGTCTTGCGCGCGTACTTCGAGCAAAAGGTCTTGCACGTCAAATTGTTGCGAGTACGCGTTCACAAAGTACGCTTGATCAAGCGCTCACTTTAGGCGTCATTGACGCAGGTTTTTCTAATCCAGTTGATGCAGTGATTGATGCTGATTTGATTGTGCTGGCAATGCCTGTCGGTGCTACGGAAGTGGTGCTGCGTGCGATTGCAAAACATATCAAACCTGATGCGATTATTACCGATGTGGGTAGTACCAAAGGCAATGTCTTGCAAGCCGCAATTAATGTGTTTGGTGAGACCTTACCGAGTGGTTTTGTCCCAGCACATCCGATTGCAGGCGCAGAAAAAAGCGGCGTAATGGCAGGCAAAGTTGATCTATTTCGCCACCATAAGGTCATCGTGACGCCTTTAGATTCAACAAGTAGCGATGCTTTAGCCAAAGTCACGCAAATGTGGAAAGCCGCTGGTGCGGACGTGATGCAAATGACCGTTGCTGATCATGATGAGATTTTGGCGCATACCAGTCACTTGCCACATTTATTGGCTTTTAATTTGGTAGAGCAGTTGGCAAGCCGTGCGGATAATTTAGATATTTTTCGATTTGCTGCGGGTGGTTTTCGTGACTTTACGCGGATTGCCGCAAGTGATCCGCAGATGTGGCATGATATTTTTTTGGCGAATAAAAAAGCCATTCTTGCCGCCATTGATGGTTTCACCAGTCAGCTAGACCATTTGAAAACCCTCATTGAAAATGATGATTCAACGCCGCTAATCGGCACTTTGACTCGAGCGCAGGCCGCGCGTACCCACTTTACCCATATGATTGAAAAAACGCCTTATTTGGAAGCAGTTATGAACAACAGTACGACACCACAACAATTTATCGTGCAACCAGGTGGCAGCATGACGGGTACGTTGACCATCCCTGGTGATAAGTCTGTGTCGCACCGCTCGATTATGCTGGGCGCGCTTGCCGAAGGCACAACGCATGTCACGGGTTTTCTAGAAGGCGAAGACGCGCTGGCAACACTGCAAGCATTCCGTGATATGGGTGTAGTGATTACTGATCCGAAAAATGGCGAAGTGACCATTCATGGTGTGGGCTTACATGGTTTGAAGCCGCCGCAAGGCGCGTTGTATATGGGCAATTCAGGTACAACGACGCGTTTGTTGTCAGGCATTTTGGCTGCACAAGCGTTTGATACTGTGTTGACTGGTGATCCGTCACTGACCAAGCGTCCAATGGAACGCATTGCGAAACCACTGCGTTTAATGGGTGCAAAAATCCAAACGACAGGTGAAAAAGGCACACCGCCAATCAGCATCAGCGGTGGCCAAGCGTTGGAAGGCATTGACTATTTATTACCGATGGCTAGTGCTCAGGTGAAGTCAGGAATCTTACTTGCTGCACTCTGGTCGAAAGGCAAAACCACGGTGACCGAACCAGAACCAACGCGCGACCATACCGAACGCATGTTGAAAGCATTTGGCTACGCTGTTGACGTTCAGGGCAATAAAGTAACTGTTGAAGGCGGTGGCAAATTAACCGCGACTAATATCCAAGTGCCAGCAGATATTTCTTCAGCTGCGTTCTTTATGGTTGCAGCTGCGATTACGCCGAATGCCAATGTGGTTTTGCGCCAAGTCGGTATCAATCCAACGCGTACAGGGGTGATTGAAATCCTGAAACAAATGGGCGCAAACATTAGCTTAGAAAATGAAGCGATGGCAGGTGGTGAACCTGTTGCGGATATTCGTATTCAAGCGAGCAAGCTGAAGGGTATTCATATTCCTGAAGATCAAGTGCCTTTGGCGATTGATGAATTTCCAGCGCTGTTTATTGCGGCTGCATGTGCCGAAGGTCAGACGGTGCTGACTGGTGCAGCGGAATTGCGTGTTAAAGAGTCTGATCGTATTCAAGTGATGGCTGATGGTTTGCACATCCTCGGCGTAGATTGCACACCAACGCCAGACGGCATGATTATTGAAGGGAAGGGCAACCAAGGTGCGGTTTTTGGTTCGGGCACCATTGAAAGCCATCACGATCATCGTATTGCGATGAGTTTCTCGATTGCAGGTTTGCGTGCAAGCGGTGAGATTACGATCATTGGTACTGAAACAGTTGCGACCAGTTTTCCAAACTTTACGGTTTTGGCGCAACAAGCAGGTTTGACGATTAAGGTTCAATAAGTATTGTGATTTATAAGTGTCACCGTCATGGTGTCGCCCTTAAATTTTTAGATTTGAAGTCATTTTAGAAAGGGATTTTTATGCGTCAGTTTTCTTTTGCAGTGTTAAGCGCTATTTTATTGAGTGCAGTCGGTGTTTCTGCTCATGCGGATACTTTGTTGGGTCTTTATGCTGGGGCAGACGGCATCGTCAATACTGGCGAGTCTAACCATATCTCCGCAGATAATGAGGTGGCAGGGTCTTACTACATGGCATTTGAACATCCTGTCCCTTTTTTGCCGAATGCTAAATTGCGTTATACACAATTTGACCAAAGTAATTCAAATGCCAAGGCTTTGGATGCGATTGGTTATTTCGAAGTGCTGGATAACGTTGTGAGTATAGATGTTGGGCTAGGTGCGAAACGGCTTATTGCAAGCGGCAATGATGCCACGACCATGCCTGCAGTGTATGCCTCTGCTGGCGGCAAATTACCCTTCACGGGTTTGAGCGCTAAGGCAGAAGTTTTTGTGGGTAAAGGGATGGATGCCGACTTCTCTGATGCTAATGCCGAGATCAAATATAATTTCATTGAAAATTTGGCGATTGATCTGGGCTTAAAAGCAGGCTATCGCATAATGACAGTCAATATTGATGATTCAGGAACGAGCAGCGATTATAAATTGCAAGGACCGTATTTGGGCTTAGAAACGCATTTTTAATTCAGTTTGAGTAAGTACATTTAAAGGGTGAGGGCTTGTCTCTCGCCCTTTTTTACGTCTTGCCATTTTACTACAAATGGCAGAAATACTCTGGCGGTGCGAACTTGTCATGCAAGCCGTCTATGTATGTGATTGGAAGCTCAGATAATTCTTTATCGGTTATTTTGTCTAAACAACCTACGTTGACACCATACATTTTCCCTATGGGCGTGTCATTGCCAACGCCGAATGCTCTGACGCCACAGTGTTTGCAGAAATAGTGATGGTTTTTGTGCGAGTTGAACGTATATTAAGTCAGATCACTTTAACCCGAAATGATGCGGAATCCATCTTCTTTTGCGACAGCAGGCCAGAATCGTGTTCTTTTGCAGATTGAGCACTTACAGCGAAATGTACTCTGCGTGAGGTCGAGGTCTGCTTCAAATTTTAGTGCGCCGCAATGGCAGATTTCCGTGTAGGTTATTAGCATTTCATTATCCTAGTGTTGCTTATGTTTTATCGGTGAACCTTTAACTAAGTTAATAATTTCCGCTAGCTCCATTATCAAGGTGCTGTCGTTATCGTAAATTTCGTTTAATACACTTTCCATAACTCGAAATCCAAAAGCTAAATCACACTCTTGTAATGAATCATCGTGACTAGCTTCATTACCCAACCATTTAATGGCCATAAGCAAGCTATGAATTTTTATATGACTACTTTCTAGATGTTCAATTTTCTGATGTAAACTTCCCGTTTTTAATGAAGGATTTAATTCCATTACTAGTTTTTCTAAAGCAATCCTTAGCTTATTACACCCTGAAGCCAAGTCCGCCCAAGCGATAGCAAAAGCGCGATCAATAATATTGGTAATATGTGGAGGACATTTCTTAGGAATATCAAATAGTCGGATTGACGGTTCAAAATATTTTGGAGTAAAACGTATTTCTTCATAACTATGTTCGCCGGGATCGAAAGGTTGCCAAAAAGTATTAGCACCTTTACCTGTTACGTATGTTTCACCTGCACATTTTTTACAGGTAAATATTGCCGAGAATCTATAATCTGACCATTCTGGGTCTCATCCTTCATGCTTTCTTTGTTCTTTTGATTCAGGTGTCTCTGTGTAAGAAAGGCTTTGATCTTTTAACTCTAGAAGGCCAATATTACAATATGGGCAGTGCCACTTTGGTACTTCTGTTTCTGAAAAATTTTAATAAAACTATGGTTTACATAGTCCAAATATTGTTGATGATCCAACGCAAGCTCCTTATGAATCGTCACTGTTCTTATGTAAAAAATTATATGCTGCAGTTATTACTTTACTATACAAACACGGTTAATTTTTGAAGCCATCTAAATAAACGTAATAAAAAAAGCGAACAACTTAAGTCATTCGCTTTTTTATAAAACAACCATTCGACGTTACAGCTGATAATCAACCGACATCACAATGCTCAAAATCGTGACGATGATGACAGAGACCAGAAATAACTTCTTCGCCCACTTGGCATCATCTTCAGCTTTAAAGCCGATAATCGCAAGGTACAACCAGTAAACGCATAGGATTGCGGCAACTACAAAGTAAACATACCCTGTGTAACCCATCACCGTCAGCATCGGCGTTGCGATGGTAAAAGCAACAATCCAAGCAACAATATGCTTTTTCGCAGTCAAGATGCCGTCTCTCACAGGAAGGACAGGAATCGACGCTGCGGCATAATCATTGAACCTGAAGATCGCGATGGCATAAGAATGTGGCATTTGCCAAATACTCATACTCACCAACAGAATCAACGCTGCTGCGTCAAATTGACCGCTCACTGCACAATAACCGATGACTGGTGGCATTGCACCAGAAATACTGCCAACCAACGTACCGTAAACCGAATGACGCTTTAAATACAAACTATAAAAACCAACATACACCACAAAGCCAATTACGACCAGTAATGTAGAGAGTAAGTTCGTCATAAAGTAGAGGAGTGCCAGACCCACTATGCCGAGGACGCTGGCATAGATGAGTGCGTAGCTTGGGGAGATCAGACCTGTCACCAGCGCCCGATTTTTGGTTCTCTCCATTTTGATATCAATATCACGATCAATGAAATTGTTGAAGACACATCCCGATGCCACAATCAGTGAAACACTGAGTGCGACAGCGAGATATAAAACAAGATCAAAGTGACCTTTAGACGCCAGAAAAAAACCACCAGTGACTGTAATTAAGTTACCGAAGATAATTCCTGGCTTAGTGAGTTGTAAATAGTGCCTAAACATATAGGCTCTAGTTCCCCATGATCATTGTGTTGTGATTCAGGTTTTGCATGATCCACATTGATCCACCAATGATAATTGCAAGGATGATCGCAGTGAATACGAAAGACACGACGGTCTCACGTTGTTCTGGCGATGAATCCATATGCAGGAAGTAAACCAAATGCACGATGACTTGCACAACAGCAAATGCCAGTACCAGCATGATGGTCACATTGGTAGAGAACTGTGGGTACATGACCAAACCAAACGGTATTGCAGTCAGGATAACTGATAGCACAAAACCGATCATGTATCCTTTTAAGCCGCCGCTATGACTAGCGTCAGCACCATGCTCATGATGTCCGTGTTCCATTTACATCACTCCCAGTAAATAAACAATGGTGAATACACAAATCCAAACCACGTCCAAGAAATGCCAGAACAAGCTCAGGCAGAGCAGGCGCGTTTTGTTGGTTGGGGTGATGCCGTTTTTTGCAACCAAGGCAATCATAGTCGCCATCCAGATCAGACCTGAAGTGACGTGCAGACCGTGAGTTCCGACCAGTGTAAAGAATGCAGATAGGAATGCACTCTTGTCTGGTCCATGACCATTATGAATCAAATGATGGAATTCATAGACTTCCATACTAATAAAAACAGCACCGAGTGCAAAAGTCACCATCAGCCAGCTAATCACTTGTGATTTGTTGCCTTTATACATGGCAATAATCGCAAACCCATAAGTGATACTACTGAACAATAGAGCCGCAGTTTCAACAGCAACAAACGGTAATTCAAAAATATCTTTTCCCGTCACTCCGCCTGCATAGCTATTATGCAGGACGGCGTAAGTTGCGAACAATGATGCGAACAAAATCAAGT
>JACMMY010000023.1 GCA_014378805.1 Moraxellaceae bacterium | reverse complement strand
GGATAACTGTTGATCAGTAAAATTTACTGGTAATGGAAAACCCGCAAAATTCACGGGCACAGCCCAATCGCTCGGCTCAACCGCAAACCAATCAGGAAATAGAGCCACGACCGCATCCGCTTCACAAATCCATTTTTTAAAGATTTTATGTAAAGGTTTTAGACCAAATTTTCTACGCATTTCATTGAATGGCTTGTTCACATTAGGATCAAAGTAGAAGCGGTCCATTGCACTCCACGCCATATTTTTTAACAGCTTCGGCATTTTTGGCGTGACCCAAATCGGTAACAATTTAGATGGGAAGCTCAGCGAGCGGAAAGGCACTGGCGCCAAATGAACCGTTGCCGTTGGTACATCATGAGTTTCTTGTAAAAACCGCGTTGCCATCATCATCGGATGACCAACACTGATGGTCTCGCCCTCAATGAGTTCGCGGCGCATCGCGTCATAATAGGGATGGCACAGGCCAAAATAGTATTTACTGACATGATGGAAAGCCTTAAACGGCTGTTTGCCATTCCGATCACTCCACACCGCCATATGATCTTCAATCAGACCAATCGGGACAAAACGAAAACCGCTGTCCTTCAAGTAGTGCTCAAAGAATGGGTTGGTAAAAAATACCACCTCGTGACCACGCAATAGCATTTCTTTACCCAACTCGATATACGGCAAAACATCCCCGTGGCTTCCTGCAGTCGCAATCAGTACTTTCATGCATCCATTCCTCGATAAAGTATCCGCGTGTAAACGTACTCGTTTAGCGGTTCAATAGGGTTAAACGTCCAGTACTGATTCGGGCCAATCCAGCCAATGCATAAACAAAAAATACGGAGGCGATAGCGGCAATAACTTACTTAAAGCGGCAAAAAAATGCGGTTATAGCAGCGTGTGACTAAAGTAAGCTGTAATACTGTACGGCTCGTGCATTTTAGGGAGAGTTCCACTGGCTTTCAGGTCATGGCTAGACAAACTAAGGTTGAATACAGCCATTAACATGACAGCTCGTCCGAATATGAAAAAAACACCTCTTCCTTAGCTCAGCATAAAATACTCAAATCGCAAAAATACTCGCTCGGCTCTACTGAGGAGGCAGGTTCAATCACGCCAAGCACAACAACGCGATAGATCAGAGCCCATAAAAAAGGGATGTCTTCGGGAGTAGTTGAAATTAAATAGATACATATACTTAATAAATGCTTGTCTCCTTCCCCATTAGGAAGAAGGTTGGAAAGGGAATACTTCAAAGCAAAACACTACAAATACAATTCGACTACTAACGCATAAATACCCATTAAAAAAAGCCAACATCATGACAATGTGGCTTCATTTAAAGTCAATATTCGTTCAATCAACTAGACCACCTGATCGTCCATAAACGTACTGGGCGAAACTCCGGTCCATCGCCGAAATGCTTTCGCAAAATTTGAGGAGTCTGTAAAACCGAGCAGCAGTGCGACTTGGGTCACTGACTGCCCGCCACGATGAAAATACTCTTTCGCCAGCTTCCTGCGGACCGAATCAAGCTCCTGCTGAAAGGTGGTACCCTCTTCAGCCAGCTTACGACTTAAGGTACGCCCACTCATGCCCAGCGTACTCGCAGCGACTTCGAGCGATGGAAATGCACCATAATAACGCATCAATGTACGACGCAGTCGCACTGGTATAAGCCCAATCGCACAAGTAGGAATATTCTCGAATAGAGTCTTCTCAGCCATCAGTGCCATTCTACGATTGGCCAATGGCAGCTCACAATCGCCCAGCTTAACATCACCGCGCAAGCAGGTTTGCGGTTGATTATATCGAACAGGACAATGGAAATAGCGGCGATAAATATGCCCCCACGCTGGCTCTGGATAACAGAAGTCAACACTCGTAAGCTCTCGATCACCGCCGGCCAATTGTTTGAAAATATTATAAAAACTAATCATATTTATTTCATAAAAGAATTCGGAATAAGGCGCCATGCTGACATTTTCAGCCATAACAAACTTGGCCTCATTACCATCAATCTCAATATGCATTTCCAACGGTGGAAATAATTCGGCACAAAAACGCGTCATGACCTCTAAGCAACTTCTTAAATTAGGTTGAGTCACTGCCGCAACGCCTGCCATACCGTGATGGGAGATCGTCATGAGATTACCCATTGCTAGACCTAAGTAAGGCATATCTAAGGCACGCACGGCCTGATCCACCAGTGATACACACTGGCTCGGGCTAATAAAAACACTCGACAAATCACCACGACAATCAACCCCAGCATTGAGATAAAAATCACGCGGATGAATGCCCATCAACGTCGACAAAACCATGTTGGGATCAGACATATTGAGTTGTGTTTTTTGCTCTAACGTTTTAGGGTCGTAACTGACTGCTTTACTAAGATCGAAATAGGACTGAATATGGGCAAGTGGAATACACTTCGTATCCTTACTAATAGCCATAACACACTTCTCCCAAGTGGATTCAAATTCCATTTTTTAATGATGCGATTATTTTAATCGTACACCTTATTGGGCAATTAACGCCGTATCTCTACGCTGTTTTTCGCCATGCGTAAAGTACGCAGAACACATTTGAATGTCAAATGACCAAAAAAGTGACAATCACACTTAAAGCATGATGAAAAAATTGCTCCATAACTGACAATTCACATTGCTTTTAATGCAAAAAATTGTCAATAAAATAAACTTTAATCATCATGTTAACGAAAAAAAATAAAGGTATGTATCAGCACTATTTAAATCATATGAACTTCATTAAGTGATATTTTTTTGCATTCCTGCCACCTAGATGAATAAATTTTTGTCTGTATTTGACCGATATTTGTCTAGATAGAACTCTTCAATTCTGACAACTCATATCACTCAGACCCTTTCCACCCAATCTTGGCGCAAAACTACCGATCAGTTAGGAATATCCAATAATGATTTGCTGGTTAGTATTTGTGAGGTGCAGGCTTATTTTCCGCGTAAACTTAAAACGATAAGTTACTTTTCACGAATTTCTATGATGCTAAAAATCTCGCAAAGACTTCCTCAATATCATTAAATGTTGGCATCAGGCCGGATGGCATTTCAATGGTTACGAGCGACTCGATTTCGTCCATTATTTTTTGCCTCATAGAGTGCTTTATCAGCGGCGTTTGTGAGACTTTGACTATTATCTAATGTGTCTGATATTTCGGCTAGCCCTATACTCACAGTAACATGGCGTTTAGCCCAAATTGAGGACTCTACACCTCGCCTGAGTCTCTCCGCCATGATAAACGCACCTTGTGCATCGGTGCATGGCAGAATCACAGCAAACTCCTCACCACCCACTCGGGCGACAAAATCACTTGGTCGTGTGTATGTCTCGATAATACGAGCGACTTGTTGAATGGCATCATCTCCGGCAGGATGACCAAACGTATCATTAAATTGTTTAAATTTATCAATATCTAAGAACAATAGAGAGAGAGGTAGACCATAGCGTTTTGCCCGCGCAATCTCATCATCCAAACGAGGTGAAAATGCGCCTTTGTTTTTTAAACCCGAGAGGGCGTCTGTTATGGAGAGTCTTTCAAGTTCAGTATTTGCAGCTTCCAGTCTACGTTGATACTCTTCCATCCGAATTTCATAAAATTTTCGATCTGTGATATCGATCGATATTCCTGCTATAAGTTCATTATTTTCAACATCATGCAATGGAAACTTACAACTCAACCAATAACTAAGGCTTCCGTCCGTGTTCGGCGTCGACTCTTCCAAACTCATGGGCATATTATTTTTCAGTATTAACGTATCATTTTCACGAAGCGCGTCAGCAGTTTCTGATGGCCATAACTCTTGATCAGTTTTGCCGATGACTTGATCGGGGGTTTTATTAAAAACACTGAAAAATTTTTTATTGGCAAAAGTATACTTGCCTTCTTTACTCTTGATGAAGGTGACTGCGGGCGCATTTGCCATAAATGCTTGAAAACGCTCTTCACTTTCACGCATTGAAGCTTCCATTGACCGCTGAATTTTATTATTTTTTTCTGCTTCGATCAGACTTATTCTTAACTGTAATTGACTCATGACCAATCGAGCAAGGACGCTTAAAGTTTTTCGTTCGGCATCACTGAGTTCACGCGGCTCACGATCAATAAGACATAAAGTTCCGAGTACATTCCCTGACGGGGTTACAAGAGGAGCGCCCGCATAAAAACGGATAAAAGGTGCGCCCGTCACTAACACATTATCGCTAAAACGACTATCTTGATGCGTATCGGGAATGACAAAAACATGATCGGACTGGCGTATCGCATGATCACAAAATGCATAATCACGGTGAGTTTCTACCGCATCGAGTCCCTGACTTGATTTAAACCACTGGCGTTCACTATCCACAAGTGAGACTAAGGAGATGGGTATACTAAAAATTCGCGACGCTAAAAATGTAATATCATCATAAGCTTGTTCTGGCAAAGTATCCAAAATATCATAACTTTCGAGGGTTTTAATCCTACTGACTTCATTGGTAGGCTTTTCCAGTTTCATTACCACTCCGTTTTGATATTTTTTTTAAACGACATCACCAATAATGAGGAATACTCATATCATCAGATAATATCACTTTTACGGGTCTCATTACACAAATCAACTCGAGATCGAAGGCTAACTTACTCAATCAAAATCAAAAAAAACTGAATCAAATATCAAGCTAAACTACTGAAAAACAATAGTTATAATAATTTACTAAGGACTACTTTTTAACGTATTCAGCAATCGATTTGTCCATATCAATCCAAATAATGATCTTGGCGCTCTCAATGAACACTTGGGTATGGCGTAGCCTTAGCGAAAATCGTGATTTGAATTTATGGAACGTCGAATCACTAAAACTCTCGCCGTCGATCACCCACAATTTCGTAATTAACATTTAAATGAACAATCCTCACCTTTGTAAGCAAAATGGAATTTTTGTATGAAAAAAACACCAACTACTCAACAAACCCAAGATCACGCACATTTAATGATGTTCTTCTGCTCATTTTTTGATTCATCAGTTCAGCGAATCCTTGACACGCTTGGATAAGTCGCTAGAATAGCCTCACTTCGCGGGAATAGCTCAGTTGGTAGAGCACGACCTTGCCAAGGTCGGGGTCGAGAGTTCGAGTCTCTTTTCCCGCTCCAAATTTTGTACTACATTGTCTTAATTCGTGTTATTTTTTAATATAGCGAAGTAATTCAATGTGATGATCACCAAAAAAGCCAGACTCTAGTTCTGGCTTTTTTGTTTTAGACTTTTGTGTTGGTTTTAAGAAGTGCGTATACTCTAAGATTCAGCCACTGTGTTCGCGCTTAAGCGATGTCTGAACGTAACATATGGCAAAACAGAACCTTCAAGAATCAGTTTAATCTAAAAATGCAGGAGTGATGGCATGTCATCGCAGGGTAATACACCACGAATTCAAGGCTCTATCGTCGCTATCATCACACCGATGGATGATAACGGTAAGGTAGACTTTGAAGCGTTGACACGTCTAGTTGAATGGCACATTGCAGAAGGTACTGACGGTATCGTCGCTGTGGGCACAACAGGCGAATCTGCCACATTAGATGTTGTTGAACATGCCAGCGTGATTGAACATGTGATTAGAGTTGCTGCGCGTCGCATTGCAATCATCGCAGGCACTGGCGCGAACTCGACACGCGAAGCCATCGAACTCACCAGTACAGCCAAAAAACTCGGTGCAGATGCGGCACTCCTTGTCACGCCGTATTACAACAAACCCACACAAGAAGGACTGTATCGCCACTATCGCGCGATTGCAGAAGCAGTTGATTTACCACAAATGCTCTATAATGTTCCCGGCCGTACAGGCGTGGATATGCATAACGATACTGTGGTTCGATTGGCTGAAGTCGATGGAATTGTTTCAATCAAAGACGCCACAGGTGACTTGGTTCGTGGACATGAACTGATTACACGACTCAATGCCTTGCCAAATGGTGGTATTGATGTGTTTTCAGGCGATGATGCGACAGCTTGGCAATTGATTGGTTTGGGCGCAAAAGGCAATATTTCTGTTACAGCAAACGTCGCACCGCGGGCGATGCATGACATTTGCCGGGTTGCCTTAGAAGGTAATGCTGTGCTTGCAGAACAATTGAACCAAAAAATTGCAAGTCTTCATCAGATTTTGTTCTGCGAATCGAATCCAATCCCCGTAAAATGGGCATTGCATGATATGGGTAAAGTCTCACTCGGTTTGCGTCTACCACTCACAGTATTGGCAAGTGAATATCAAGCTCAGGTTCATGCCGCTTTGGTTGAATCTGGGGTATTGCCTCGCTGATTATGTTGTAAGTTGAATGAGATGTCAGTGCGATTTAAGATTGCAATCTCTTCAAATCAGCAGCTAGGTAATAATTGTCCTGACTATCTAATAGCGACTATAGAGCGATGAGAGACATGATTATGCTGCAACGTGGTTTACACTTTAATACAGTATTGAGCAACACTTCGAATCGCATGCTAAGTCGTATAACAGCAACGCTGTCTATCACAGTAGTCAGTGTCGCAATGGTCGGATGTAGCAGTTTTAGCATTAGTAATGGTTCTATGGATTATAAAAATGCGCAGAGTATTGCGCCAGTCCAAGTTCCGGAAGAGTTTAAAACCCGACAAATTGCACCGCTTTATCCAGTGCCGGTCGTACCCACGAATAGTGCATCATCCGCATTAGTGATCAGTAATCAAAAAGGCAATGTCTTTGTTTTACCAAAGCCAAAACCGTTGGATGAAGGTACAATTACTCCAGCACAAATTGGCGATGGCGCACCGTCCACACCGCAATTAGTGATTGATGGTAATGGCTACCCGATTTTAAAAATTTCAGGCGATGCCAGCCAAATTTGGGAAGTGATCAATCGTACGTTAAGTGTGGCTAATGTCGATGTGAAACAGCGTAATGCCGCAGCCAATCGTTTTGATATTATGATCGACAACACAGCGTACCAACTCCGCTTAGGTCGTATTGGCAATGTCACAACAGCGACGCTGCAAAAAGTAGATGATTCATTGGCAGACAAAACCATTGCAACCGATCTGCTTGAACGTATTACCCAGAATTGGTCAGCGTGATCGATATTTTGACCCTGTTGATTTGTTGCTTTGATTGAATATTTATTTGTAACGCTGATTTGTAAAACGCACAGCACCATTGCTGATTGATTGTTATTAAAAACCGCTTAATTGGATCATGATTCATGCAAAAACAAGCACTACTGTACACAGGCAAAGCCAAATCCGTTTATGAATCAACTGATGCAGATCATCTGATTCTGGTGTTCCGTGATGACACATCCGCATTTGACGGCAAACGTGTTGAACAGCTCGCCCGTAAAGGTCGCGTGAACAACTTGTTCAATGCATTCATCATGCAAAAATTGGCTGATGCAGGCATTCCAACGCATTTTGAAAAATTACTCACGCCTGATGAAGTGTTGGTCAAGCGCCTGAACATGATTCCAGTGGAATGTGTGGTGCGTAACTTTGCAGCGGGTAGCTTGTGCCGCCGTCTCGGTATCGAAGAAGGTCGTCCACTGACGCCACCTACGTTTGAATTGTTCTATAAAGATGATTCTTTGGGCGATCCAATCGTCAATGAGTCAGTTGCGATCACACTCGGCTGGGCAACCGCTGAACAACTCGCAACAATGAAAGCGCTGACTTACCAAGTGAATGATGTGCTTAACGCTTTGTTCGATCAAGGTAATATGATGTTGGTCGACTTCAAACTTGAGTTCGGTGTGTTCCACGGTCAAATCGTATTGGGCGATGAATTCAGCCCTGATGGTTGCCGCTTGTGGGACAAAGACAGCAAGAAAAAACTCGACAAAGATCGTTTCCGTCAAGGTCTCGGCGATGTGGTTGAAGCCTACGAAGAAGTTGCAAACCGTATTGGTGTGGACTTAAGTAGCATCTGATCTTTCTTGCGATTTCCGCAAGACTGTTCCTCATTGCAATAGTCTTGTGTTTATCAGTTTGACAGCATAGAATGCCTGCCGTCGGAGAGGTGGCAGAGTGGTTGAATGTACCGCACTCGAAATGCGGCGTAGGGTTAAACCTATCGAGGGTTCGAATCCCTCCTTCTCCGCCAATAGATTTAACAAAAGCCCTACTAATTGTTTAGTAGGGCTTTTTTATATTCTGTCTTCTTCTCAAAGATCAATTCAGATGATTGAACGTGGCTTGAAACCCACGCTCCGCTTGCTAGAAGATACCCCCATTTCATCTCTCCATATTATTTTATATTAATCAATAATTTATATTTTTATCACTTTTTAGCATGAGACATATCCACAGTAAATTAAACAGACACTTAAAAGACATCACGTAAATTATTTGTACAAATGTCGTAGAGGTTTTATAAATGGTTACGTTCCAATATGATAATCAGCAAAACCCATTCCTAATTAATATAATTTATACGCACCTATTACATACATTATTCACAAAACTCCGCTCCAAACCACCTTGAATACCTGAATACCCCTTAAAGAGAGACACAAGTATGGGTAATACTCCACAAGAATGCTTTAGCGAGATCATAAATACTGTTTTATTCTGATCACCAGCAATTTTATGCTGAACAAAGAAAGAGCAACAATTAAGTTTTTTCGTGATGATTATAAAATTAATCATTTACATTTTTTTCTTAAAAATTAAGCCTTGTTACGGAGAATTAATCATGAATAACTCACATATCGATGAAATGGATCGTAATCAAATTAAGAAAATGTCAGATGACGCCAAGTCCGACTTAAATGCTGATCCAATTACTGGCGAGCCTGGTTCTCATCCGATTGGCACGGGTATAGGTGCTGTAGGAGTAGCAGCAGTCGGTGCTGTGGCTGGCGCAGCGGCAGCGGGTGCGGCGGTTGGATCTATTGGTGGACCATTAGGCGCATTGGCTGGTGCTGCAGTTGGTACGATCATCGGCGGTCTTGCGGGTCATGCGGCTGGAGAAAAAATTGATCCAACCAAAGAAGGTGCTTACTGGCGAGAAGCTCATCGCAATATGCCTTACTATCAAGATGGTAGAGATTATGACCGAGACTATAAGGTTGCTTATCAGCTCGGTTATGAAGCGCGCGCTAAACACCCTGAAGCAAAACACTTTAGCCAAGTTGAAGGTGCATTGCATCTGGAATGGGAGCGTAATAAAGGCGACTCTATGCTGACTTGGGAAGAAGCTAAGGCTGCGGCCAGTGATGCATGGAATCGATTAGTCTAGTCATTGCGTCAATAGAACACAAAAAAGCCCTACTAGTAAATAGTAGGGCTTTTTTGGGTTCTCGTACTACGCTTACTTTCATCTTGGTAAAGAAGCCAACCCGCTTTTATCGCCCTCCTACCCCATGCTACAATAGCGCGCTAAATGAGATATACCGCTGAATTGACGGTGCAACTGCAAAGTTCACTGTAAGACGCTGCAAGAGAGACTGGGTCACTTTTGCAATATCCAGCGCCGAACGGGCAACCACCCCGGAAACTCTCAGGCAAAAGGAATGTAGCGTCAATCGAAAATCTGGAGAGAGGCAGTTCGACTGCCCACCGAAGGGGATAGTATCGACTAGAGTCGATCCCGAAGCTCTCAGCTAGCATGACAGATGGGGTGATCCGCTGAAATTTATTTCGGCTTTGACATCATGCCCATTTTCTCCATCTTCTGTGCAGCCCATTTTCAAAGGCACGCTATGACACATATTCTCGTGATTGGCGCAGGTATTACAGGCGTTACAACCGCCTATTCATTATCCCAATTGGGTTATCAAGTCACTGTTTTAGATCGTCATCACTATCCGGCAATGGAAACATCCTTTGCTAATGGTGGACAGCTCTCTGCCAGCAATTCAGAAGTGTGGAATAGTGAAGCAACCATTTTAAAAGGCTTAAAATGGTTGTTTAAAAACGATGCACCACTCCTCATTAATCCTGCGCCATCTGTGCATAAATACTCATGGATGTTTGAGTTTGTGGCGAATATTCGCAAGTATCGCGACAACACCCTTGATACCACCAGACTGGCGATCGAAGCACGTAAACATCTCTATGCGATGGCTGAAAAAGAAAATATTGACTTTGATCTTGAGCGTCGGGGTATTCTGCATCTCTATCATGATGCTGCGTCATTTGCGGTTGCTGACAAAACAAACCAACTCTTAAATGAAGGCGGACTTGAACGTTTTGCAGTGACACCAGAAGAAATTAAAGCACTTGAGCCAACGCTGACAAAGAATTATTACGGCGGTTATTTTACGCCGTCCGATGCGACTGGAGACATACACAAATTTACCCGTGGTCTGGCTAAAGCTTGTGAAAAATATGGCGTACGTTTCATTCAAGGCGTCGATGTTCAATCGATCAAAACCGACAAAAATGGCGTAAAGATTCAGTACAAAGCCATTGATACCAACGATCTGTCAAAAGGATATCGTGACAACACTGCGGACATTAGCGGTGATGCGTTGGTGGTCTGTGCGGGTGTAGGCAGTTATCACATCGCCAATTTACTCGGCGATCGCGTCAATGTTTACCCAGTCAAAGGCTACTCGATCACGGTTCATTTGGATGATGACGAAAGCATTGCGGGTGCGCCGTGGATCAGTTTGTTGGACGAAAGTGCAAAGATCGTGACCAGTCGTTTAGGCGAGAATCGTTTTCGTGTGGCGGGAACGGCTGAATTTAATGGTTATAACCGCGATATTCGTGCGGATCGTATTGAACCACTTGTGGCTTGGACACGTCGTAATTTCAACATCAATACTTCACGTGTGGTGCCGTGGGCAGGTTTGCGTCCCATGATGCCAGACATGATGCCGCGCGTAAGTCAAGGTCACGCACCGCATGTGTTCTATAACACGGGTCATGGTCATTTAGGTTGGACATTGTCAGCGGCAACGGCGGCGATCACCGCGCAGAATATTTTTGAAACTTACCCAGTGACCTAATCACTTCATGTGATTTTTAAAAGTCTACTGCAATGAAAAATCCTGATTAGCGTGATGTAATCAGGATTTTTCATTACGCAAAGTAGTCTAATTTTCGTCAATCAATATTGCGGATAATGCGTAATTTCTCGAATTGCACGATACAGTGGCTGTAAACTTGGGTAAATCTGGCTATAGACCTGCTTATAAAGCTGATCATATAACGCCACATTTTCCACTTGTGGTTGAAAGACTTTGCCTTGATGGCTCATCGCTTTCACTGCGGCGGCGTGATTTGGATAATAACCTGCGCCTACTGCCGCATTGATCGCCGCACCTAAACCCGAAGTTTCAAAGGTGTGTGGTCGTTCTGCGGTAATCCCGAAAATATTTGCCGTGATTTGCATAATTTCATCACTTTGAGAACCGCCACCAGCCACTTTCAAACGGGTAATCGGTTGACCATTCCGTTTCTCAAGCGTGGTTCTGCCCTGACGGAGCGCGTAGCAAATCCCTTCAATAATCGCACGATACATATGCGCACGCGTATGCACATCACCAAAACCAATAATTGAACCTTTTGCTTCTGGCCCCGGAAATTTAACACCGGGTGTCCAGAAAGGTTGCAGCATTAAACCCATTGCACCAGCGGGTGATTGTCTCAGCAAATCTTCAAACAGTAACTCAGGTTCGATGCCCTGCGCTTCTGCCGCCATGACTTCCTGGGCCGCAAATTCGCGTTTAAACCAATTCACCATCCAGTAACCACGAAAAACCATAAACTCCGAGTTATAGGCATGGGGAACTGCCGCAGGATAGGCTGGCATAAACGGTAAAGGCTCCACATATTTCGAGTTACCCGTATTCAGGGTGGCCGTTGTTCCATAACTTAAACAACCAATATCAGGCGTAATTGCACCAGCTGCCAACACCTCACAAGCCTTATCCGCGCCTGCAGCATAAAGTACCAGCCCTTCAGGAATTCCGGTCTCGCGCGCAGCCTGTTTACTGATGGTACCCAGTGATTCACCCGCTTGTACCAATGGTGGTAATTGGTGCGGCTTGACCGTCAATGCACGCCATTTTAAATCGAGTGCAGATGCCCATTTTTGGTTTTTATAATCAAAAGGAATATAACCAATTTGCGAAGCAACGGCATCATTGAGTTTGTCCGTCAGCTTCAACGTCAAATACGCCGACAATTGCACAAAATGTTTGGTTTTTGCCCATACTTCCGCATGATCAGCCGCCAGCCAATTACACTCAGCTTTCGACTGAAACTGGTGGATTATTCCTTGTTGACCCACTGCTTTTATACCCGCTCTTAACCACAAAGGTAATGATGGGTATTGCTCAGTACGCCGCGAATCCAACCAAATCGTTGCTGGACGCAGTGGCTGCAAATCAGCATCAAGGCACAGCATGGTGGCGCGTTGACATGCGAGAGAAACAGCAACCACACGAGACTTCAGTTCAGGATGGGCGTTCCATAAGCGATGACAGACTATGGATAAATTTTCCCAAAAATAACTCGCGTGCTGCTCTGCCCAATTCGGATGTTCAGAAAAATACGGTTCAATATGTTGCTGTGATTTAGCAACCAGTTGACCGTCTAAATCAAACAACATCGCGCGAACGCTTTGTGTGCCTTGATCTAAAGCCAAAAACAAATCTTGTGATGACATGGTCATGATTCCTGTTCAGTGCTTTTGAGCATCCCTGCTCCATTGATCCAATGGCTTACGCTGGCACAGAATATGAACGAGCAATCATCTGTTGATAACGTGCCAACTCCTGTTGCCAACGTGACTCATCCCATCCCAAATATTGGACACATAATGGTTTAATGACGGCCAAAATTTCCGCACCACCATTAGGCATCATATTGCCAGCACGGATACGCCGTAGCATCAAATCATCCAAATGTTGCACCATTTCGTTCTTTAAGATCCATTCTACTTGTGTTTTTAACTGATCGTTACTTGGCACCTGCGCCAACGGTGAACTCAGATCACAAGGATCTTCGACGTGATGATTGAAGCAGCGTAACTTACGATTACTTTGCGCATTTTTGAGCTGTTTATCATTGATGATGCTAAGCGCATGCAGAACATCTAAGGCAATGAGACGGAAGGTCGTCAATTTGCCACCAGACACCGTCACAACACCATGACTGCCTGTCCACACCAAATGATCACGACGTTCTTTGGACGTATCATTACCTGTACCAGAACCAATAATTGGACGGACACCCGCCATCGTTGAAATAATATCTGCACGTGTGAGTGACACACTCGGCAACTGTTTATTCGCAACTTTCAGCAAATAATCGACTTCTTGTGACGTACAGAATGGCTCAACATTGACTGATTCACGATGATCTAGATCAGTGGTCCCAATACAGGTCTGACCTTTCCATGGGTAAATAAAGACGGGACGATTATCGTCTGGATGCATGACTGTCAAGCAATCGTGAATCGGTAGTTTAGCGGCAGGAATAAAAATATGACTGCCGCGCTGCGGACGAACTTTGGCGTTGGTTGCAGAGAGAATATCTGCCCATGCGCCTGTCGCATTGACAACTTGCTTGGCGTTAAATTCAACCGAATTGCCCGTTAATGTATCTTGAACGGTGAGGTTAAATCCTTCAGACGTCGATTTGATTGCGTTTACTTGACTGTAATTATTGGCAGTACCGCCTTCCAACACTGCTTCGTGTAAGACGCGTAAAACTAAACGTGCATCATCGACCAGCGCATCGGTATATCGCATTGCGCCTTTTAAGCCTTCATCGTTTAAGATCGGATATTGTTGCAATAACTTATCGCGCGAAATCCAACGATGATCCGACACACCCGCCAGTTTGTCATACATGGTCAATACCGCAGTCATCGCAATACGACCTGGAAAACTGCCTTGGCGAATCGGGAAAATATACGGAAAACGAACCACCATATGTGGCAACTCAACAAGCAAACGTTCACGTTCATGGAGTGAATGCTTCGTCAGACCCACATCACCTTGTGCCAGATAACGCAAACCGCCATGCACCATTTTGGATGAACGGCTAGAAGTGCCCCATGCAAAATCTTGCTGTTCGAGCAGTAATGTTTTTTTGCCTAAACGTGACGCTTCAAGCAAGATACCCGCACCTGTGATGCCACCACCAATCACCACTAAATCCCAATCGGTTTGACTCAGTTCATTCAACGCTTGCCGATGACCCAGCATAGTTCACACTCATTTAAAAAATTGATATTAAGAAATCGCTTTGAAGTCTTCCCCTGAGGGGGATATGTATCTACATAATTTTTCGGTTATTTATAGCTCAATATCAAAAGCAAATCCCTCCAAACCTCCCTTTCTCAAAGGGAGGAATTGCTCCCGCCTTAGAAAAAGGACACTTAGTCTTGCGAATCAGTGATTCTCATGGGGAGGATTTTGCTCTTGATCTTGCATCAAGAAATCAAACAACCCGGATTCAATTGCTGATTTGGATCAAAATGCTTGATCATCGTATCGATCAAAGCGATGCCTTCCGCACCCTTCTCAACATGCAGCCACTGCGCATGATCGCGTCCGATACCATGTTGATGGCTCGCCGTGCCGCCCATTTTGGCAATCGAATCACCAGCTGCTTGCTTGTATTTTTTCCAGCGCACAAGGATTTCAGGATAGCTATCTGAGTTCTTGAAAATATAGGTGGTATAAATGCTACAGCCTTGACCATACATGTGCGACAAATGCGTAAACACTTGCACTGGATGCTCACCGCTCGCATCACGAATCGCTTGTTCCATCTCGTTCATACACGCCGTGACTTTATCCCAATTGATACACGTCTCGAAGGTATCCACCGAATAGCCATGTTCCCATAAACCATTACGGAAGTATGGTGAACGGAAACGGGAATGCTCCCAGATGCCACCCATAAAACTACTGGCAATGTACGTACCGCCCGCTGCATTGATGGCGCGCTTAGCTTCGGCAAGGGCAAATTTTGCCTGACGATTGCTACCCGTCACACCAAAGGTAAACATACAACGTTCACTATTGCGGCATTTTTTCAGGGTTAACAAACCATCATAGGCTTTAAACAGTGGATGATTGCCGCCTAACGACAGATGTGACTCTGTTTCGTTGGCATTGGATAAACGCATCAGCGATAACTGCACTTTGTTTTGAGCCAGTTGGCGAACCATCTTGATGCCTGCTTCCCAGTTCGGCGCAAAACCAACGTGGAACGATTCATGCTCTGGCAATGGGGTAACACGTACCTTTACTTCGGTAATCGCACCCATGCGACCTTCACTGCCCAACACCACTTCGCGGAGGTCAGGACCTGCCGATGAAGCAGGAATATCTTTAATCTCGAAAGTGCCACGCGGAGTTTCCATTTTACAGCCCGCAAACATCTGCTCAATACGACCGTAGCGCAACGATTGCTGTCCTGAAGAACGACTCGCAACCCAGCCGCCAACCGTCGCCAATTCCCAAGACTGCGGAAAATGACCCAAGACATAACCATGTTTTTTCAATTGCTTTTCGAGCGCTAGACCGGGTGTTCCCGCACCAAAAGTGGCGATTTGGCTTTCACGATTCAGGTCGAGCAGCTTATTCATTTTTTCTAAAGATAAGGTCAATACTGGCTTATCCGATGCTGGCACATTGATATGCCCCGCAACAGACGTACCGCCACCATAAATGATGACGATGAACCCATTACTGTATGCCCATTGCAGGACTTCACGGACTTCATCGCCATTTTTTGGCAGCGCAACGCCATCAGGAAAATAACCAAAATCACCCGAATGCTTCGCAATCCAATCGGGAAAACTTTCACCACGCGCATGACGTACACGCACCTCTAAATCTTGCGACACGAGTGGATGGACAGGCAATCGCGACTTTGGCACCTTGGCTTTGACTTCCACCAGACTCACGTCTGAAAGAATAGTACCTTTACCGCCCAGTTTCTCACCTAAGAACTCAAGTCCTTTCGATTTGAGCGGAAAATCTGTTGCATCATCACCCCAGCCATTCCAACGACGCATGATTTAAATCCTCTCTATTTTTTATAGACCATGAATAAAACGATTGATTCTAATACCCTTAAACGCCATGAAAGGCTGTACTTTAAATCGGATATCAGACCAAGTTTCTCGTCGCCAGAAAGATCAATCTCTTCACTTAGCGCACGGACATTCCATTCTCATCAGACTATTCCATATTGCCCAAATTTTAATAAAAAGAATTAACTTCATCGCACCATATTTTTAACATTTTACGCCATCCTTTTATGACATCATCTCGTCAGACATCATTCATCTTATAAATGCATAATTACCAAGAAAAAGATGAAACATCAGACTTGCATGTCGATAACAAGCATATACAAGCCAATACAAATTCAAAATGATTAATAAAATGCCTAAAATCATATTCCTAGGATAATCAGCGCTTGCCAATCACCTAATAAAGCAATCCAAGCAGTTCGTTTTGTTGCTTCTGGCGGACTAAAAATAATGACCTGTAACTCAGCCACTGCCAATAGGGCAACAACACCCACATAACGTCCATAAGAATTTTCCAGAAAATTTCTCACTCTGTCTGAATCAGCATTTGGCACATAGTTTTGGCGCTCCTGCTGTGATATGCCTAAACCATCCAAGACTTTTTCAAATAACGGGTAATGTGCATAGGCTGGATTACCCAGATAATATCCAGCACGGTGATGACCAGGCTGAAAGCCCAATTCATCTAAAGTTTTGATTGTAAATAAAAAACGTTCAGGTATTTTAGAACTAGGGCTTAACCGAGGTTCGAATTGACGTGTTTGAAATTGAGCCATTAGCAGTGCCTCGGTAAAAATTTGACCGCTTGCATGGCGATATTCTAAGTGAATTTTTTGAATCGCTTCTAAATGAAAAGTGCCCTTGTTCAGAGCATCCATAATCGGATTAGTGGCTAAGGAGTGCAGTTTAATTTGATGGCGTAGGGTCGTCACAAAATTACAATTAGACTCCCAAATTTCTTTCGTAACGCTATCTTTCAGCACATTTATTGCGTGTTCTCTTGGAGAGTTTAAATTCGTATCCATACGCCATGTTCTCAAAAATATTATTGATAATAATTTAAGAAAAAAATCCTCTGATACTTCCTAGTATCAGACACTTAGTCAATGTTACATTGGCACTATATCTAGAGAAACAGATCAATCTGTACTATGTCTACATGTATTAATACAGTCAATTAGTTTGCATAATTTAGGCAGAAAATGAGTACACGCAAAACATCCAAGCAGGAGGACATCTTAGATACAGCAACGAGTTTGTTTTCCGAATTCGGATATCATGCCGTAGGCATCGATAGAATTATTGCTGAGTCTACGGTTGCCAAAATGACACTTTACAAACACTTCCCTTCCAAAGATTTTTTAATTGAAAGCGTATTGGTTCGTCGCGATGAACAACTTCGTGAAAGCATCATCAATAATCTCAATCAAGAAATAACACCCCTCCTAAAATTGAAATCCATTTTTGATTGGTATTCAATATGGTTTCAAAGTGAAGATTTTCATGGCTGCATGTTTATTAAAGCAACGGAAGAGTTCTCCGACGTGACGTCTAATATCCGCAGGTTTTCACAAGATCATAAAATTTGGATCACGGATCTGATGTCATCTTTGCTACTAGAAGTTGGTGTAAAAAATCCTGATGCGATGGCCGCGCATTTGATTGTGATTTTGGATGGTTTAACGGTGCAAGCAAATATGTTTACTTCCGACCGTGTTGAACAAATTAATTACGCATGGAGATACGTTGAATTTGTCGCCGTCAATGCGCCATCACTGTCATAAATCAACGCTTTTTAAGCTGTGTTGATGATTTGCAAAAAACTAATTTTTTTGACTGTTTTCCTCGTGGGAATTAAAAAAATCAACCGAATCTAGAGTCCACTAAGCCTGTCGAAGCGCGTATTGAAAATCGCGTTTTGCATGAAACATCAACGCGCACTCATCGAAATAATGAACACCAAGATTTTTGGCACTGACTAAATAATCGAATGGTTTTACTGATATTCATGACCTGATAAAAAATTAAAACACCATTTATAGATAGGGCTTTCTATAAATGGTGCTTAGTGGTTTGTTATTGTGCTGCGCTGTTATTATTCGATGTTGTTATTTTTAAT
>JACMMY010000294.1 GCA_014378805.1 Moraxellaceae bacterium | reverse complement strand
GGATACGGGCCTCCGAAGCCCGCAATACAGGTTCGATTCCTGTCGGTCGCACCAATTCATCATCCAATCCAGTGTTATCCAGTCCAAAAAACGGCGTGGCCTATAGCTGTGCCGAGATTATCTTGTCCAACCCAGTCCCATGCTTTACTATCAGATACCAACAAAATTATGGTACTTCTGTTGGTACTTTTAAGAAGCAGGAACTCAGGTACCAACAAATGGGGTGCGGTATGGCATTAACAGACACATTTATTCGGCAAGTAAAACATGACGGTACGCCTGCGGGAAGCAAATTCACCGACGGGCAAGGCCTTTTTTTGCTGGTTAAGAGTTCGGGAAAATATTGGCGATTAAATTACAGATTCAACGACAAGCAAAAAACATTAGCGTTAGGCGTATATCCAGCGGTTTCTCTTGCCAAAGCGAGAAAGCGACGTGAAGCTGCAAGGGAGTTGATAGCTGACGGCATTGATCCTGCACAAGCCAAACGGGACGATAAACAGGCGCGTGCAGATTCAGCCGCAAATACTTTTGAAGCTGTCGCACGGACATGGCTTGAAAAAACAGCAACAAATCGCGTTGAAAGCACTCAAGGAAAATTAACCACTTGGTTGGAAAAAGATATTTTTCCTTACATTGGCAGCAAACCTATTATTGAAATTGGACCACGTGATGTGCTGACAGCAGTACAAAAGATGGAGGCGCGAGGTGCCATCGAGACTGCGCATCGAATCAAGCAAATATGTGGCCAAGTGTTCAGATATGCCGTTGCAACTGGATCGGCAGAGCGCGATGTAACTTCGGACTTAAAGGGCGCATTGGCTTCTGTTCCCAAAACAAACTATGCGGCCATTACCGAACCCAAGCAGGCAGCTGACTTAATGCGATCAATTCACGGCTACAGCGGACACCCTTACGCCACGGCTGCACTAAAATTATCTCCCTTGTTATTTGTTCGACCTGGGGAACTCCGTGCGGCAGAATGGGTGGAATTTGATCTTGATGCTGCGGAATGGCGCATACCCGCCGAAAAAATGAAAATGAAAACCCAGCACATGGTGCCATTATCATTACAGGCGTTAGAAATATTGCGTGACTTACACCATATTACTGGTCATGGTAAGTTTGTATTTCCCAGCATTCGCACTGGTGAACGCTCCATGAGTGAGAACACCATCAATGCCGCATTGCGTAGTATGGGTTACAGCAAGGAAGTAATGACAGGGCATGGGTTTCGAGCAATGGCACGCACCATCATGGATGAGGTGCTAGGAGAGCGCGTTGATTTAATTGAACATCAGTTAGCGCATGCAGTTAAAGATCCAAATGGCCGCGCCTACAATCGGACTGCGCATTTACCAGCAAGACGGGAGATGATGCAACGTTGGGCAGATTATTTAGACAAACTGCGCGCTGGTGCAGAAGTTATCCCGTTACGTTCTGGAGCGATCTAATTCAGCACGCTCAACCGACCACAAAAATACCGGAAATTGGTTGTGGCAGTTTTGAAACCTCATGACAACAAATTTATTTTAACCGGCGTTCTGGTACTTTAAGTGCAAGCAAAACACTCCCTACATTTTGATGAACTACTTCAAGTAATTGAGACTCTCCAATTTGAAAATCCCTAGTGGAAATTTCAAAAGGAAACCAGATTGGATCTGAAAGAAGTTCATCCACAGAAAGTCGCTCCCTATCGCTAGAAAACAAAACTGATGTCATTAACCAGGTGACGATCGATGGATTATCGATGACAATTTTTTTTGTTGGTTTTACTTTAGCAGACTCAGCATCATCCAATAACCCCCACTCAACAACGCTTTGCAGATATCGAGCAGCGGCTCGTTTAATACTTTCCCGATCTCCATTTGCTTCTACGCATCTGCGATAAAATTCAGCATTTGTCACGTCATCTTGCAGCTTAAACAGACGTCCCAATATCCTACCTAGAGAATAAAAAAAGGGATAACTAGCGATAAACAATCCGTAATTTATGGCTATTTTTTCTGTTCGGTTCGCCATCAAATACAAATTTTTTGCCTGTTCTTTGTATTCTGGATCAACGCCATCCGATTTAACCCAAACTCCTGATAAAACATTTTTTGTTTTTCTTTTACTGGTATCACCAGAGATTTGGCTAGCCAAATAATCATCTATTAAATCATGGACTTCTTTAGGGGATTTGCCTTCAATGACCCATTTCGCCGTTTGATCTAACCAATCAAATGCGACAAATCGTTCAAAACCGACGAGAGGTTGTTTCTTAATGCTACTCATTTTTGGAACTCATTATTTTGATATAAGGAACAATAACTTCTTCTATAGAGATCCCACCATGGCCGACAATGATTTCGTTTCTAGCGACAAAGGCTTCACGCCCTGACATTACAATTGGCCAAAAATCAGATGGCAATCCAATTTGTGGCCAATTTATTGCGTTGTTGGTTGATTCTGCTATTACTTTATACGTCTCAGTTCTTAAATTATCTGTTTTGTAGACACGGGTCCTTTCACCGCGAGATTCTGCGATAGCCCCCTCATCAACCTTACCAACGCCCTTGGCTTCAACATTTCCGTGGTCAGCCGTTAAATGGACGGTAAAACCTAACTTCACTAATCCATTAATTAACTTGGACAAATATCCAGATTTCGCCCATAAAGCTATTTGATTATGCATGCCAGCAGAACCAAGCAGCATTCCATGCATTATGTCATCAATAGTGTTGATGACTAGGCCCACGATACGAAGACGATGGTCTGACAATCGATCAATCAATCCCACAACGTCGTCTCTCCCCAGCCCCTTATCATAGGAAATAGTCGTTCTATCTAGTCCTCGCTCAATCCAGTAATTTTGCCAAGCTTTAGGCTCTGTACTCGTTGTATAAATTGATTTTGAAAATTGATACGGTGCTTTTCCCGTAAAGAGCGCCTGTCTAGAAACTGACGTCACCGTAGGTACCCAAGCGAATACTGAGGACTCCAATATTGGATAGTCAAGTGTAAGATTGTTTCTCAAGGTAACCCATTGGTCCTGTGCTAGCCCATCTATTAAGATCAATGCTGACTTGCCTTCAGTTGATGCACATACATCTCGTTCCATGCTACGTGGAATGTGATGCAGCATGGCTGGTGGGATAGGCGGATGATTATGCAAGCTTTGATAATTCTCTTGCATCCAGGCGGTGAAGCGAATGTCTACTTGCTGACGTAACTCAATAAACTTAATCTCATCGACGATTGATACTTGCGTATGGTAAACAGCGCAAAGTTCAGCCCAACGAGAGGCAAACTGATACCAGGTTTGATGTCTTGCATCTATGGGAGGTAAAGTTTCAGTACAAAGCTTAATCAAGCCATTGATACGTCTAATATTTTGTTTTTCAACATCAATCGATATCCCAACCAAACACCAATGGTTAGCCAATTGTTCTGGGTTTTGAATTTCAATTGGCCGCAATACGCCTTCAAGAAATAGATTATCTATATAAACGCGAACATCGTCATGCCCGAATGGCAGAACAATTTTGGCTTTTCCACTATCAAATGATTCATACACAGCAACAGGCTCTTTAACACCTGCGTGTACAGATATCCTCACCGCTTCTACATAGGCGCGCCAATGCAATTGAAGAAATGAAAAAAATTTCGTCTTCGATGAAAGAATGTCTTTTATCGGCCAAGCCTTAAATTGCGAACGTTTTGAGATCAGTTCCGACAGCCGCCCTTTAAGCAAATCAGGCAAGTCGATGTCGCGATAATGCAGCCTCAATAAGGTTCGCAACAAATCAGACGATGATTGAATAACTTCAGGCGCAACATGATATACGTGCCGAAGTACAAAATCTCGACTAGCAATGTCACCCAATTTTCCGGGGGTAAACTCAGAGACTGCCGCATGTAAGGTATCAAGTTCTTCTGGTTCTAAGGCATCTAAAACATCTCGGAACAACTCAGGAATACATTCAGCCAACGAAAGACTGATTACTTTAGCTTGATGAATAATGTCAAATGGGAGATCCCTAGCATTAATTTTTTCAGTATCAATACTAATCACCAAGGTTTCCGCTTTGTCGATATTTAAGCGAATTCTCGACTCATAAAAATGTCTGAGTGCGATTGAATCGTCGAAAGCATAAAAAACCAAATTACGTGCGGCCAAAATTCTTTGAATACCAGCCTCAGCCATCAGCTGATCTGGGTCTTCAACAATATAGAAATGTGACGCACCAAGAATTAGTTGATTGATGACCGCTTTTCGCCAACCTAAAATTGAGAGTTCTGAATTAATCATCGCGGCCATTCTTTAGAGCTGAAAAAGTTGCTGATATATTCAAAATCAACAAGGCCTTTAATTCTGGCGTTGCTTGCTCCCGGAATTTCATTGACTCACGCCAAACTTCAATTTCTTGCTCTAGCTGGATGAGTCGATAATTCCTGACTTCTAACAAACCCACTCTGTCAATGGCTCTTCGACGCGCATCAAAGGCATAATTTGCTTTTTCTCTTTCCTGCGAAATCGCTTCAACATGACGCTGTTTGAGTAATCGGAATGCATCGCCTCCGGCTAAAATTGCCGTCGCTTTTACATCTTCAAAAATAGCTTCGTAATCATTGCCTGGGCTTGGTTGCGAAATCATGGCGTCATTACTCAACAGCGCCTCCCATACCCGTTTAGCGGTAGCCGAAAAACTCTTACCTTCTCTTGAAATATAAACCGGAAGGAAGGTCGTTTGCCTCGCATATTTATCCGAAAAATCAAGATCGCTTGCACTCAGAGTAATTTGCCACAATGACCAAATGCCATCGACCGAATCAGGGATGGTCGGAATGCTCACACAAGGAATGATTTGACCAGGCACCCAGGTAGGTAAACACTGGATGAGTGAACGTATTTTTGGTAAATCAATGGTGACATGCGTAGTAGTCGGATCTATTGCTGCTCGCTCCCCCACAAAAATACAATCGCTCCATGTCTCACCATCGGGCCAGCATAAACGCCAGCTAGATTCATTGGCATTAAAGACTGCACCATTACTTGCATTCAAAAATTTAAGCGTCATCCGTTCCACCCAAAAAGGTAATGGATGATGTTTTAAAAGTTCTGCTTGTTGAATATCAATAGGTGCATTGTCGGCAAATAGTTGTTTACTATCTTGGCTAACCTTTGCCTGCAGCTTTAACTCTTGCAATGCTTTTTCAATTTCTTCATCGATGGCATCAGGGTTTTGTAACGCACCTGTGTAAAGACCATCGAAGAGATGGGCAGCTTGGGCCGAATCAAGAACGTCACTAGTCTTATCAACCCCAAACTCTTCCAGAATAATCGCCAATTTTTCCTCAAGCACTTCACGCACTCGATGTTCAACCGTATCTTCCAACACTAAATTGAGCGCACGCACTACATGCTGCTGACCAATACGATCAACACGACCAATACGCTGCTCTAAACGCATTGGGTTCCATGGGATGTCGTAATTAATAATGACATGACAGAACTGTAAATTAAGGCCCTCACCGCCTGCATCGGTCGAAATCAATATACGCGTATTTTGCGCAAACCTGAGTTGCACCTGTTTGCGTTCTTGCATATTCAAAGCACCATTCAAGGTCGCAATTGACATGCCACGACTAGTCAGAAAATTAGCCAACATTTTTTGCGTTGACACAAATTCTGTAAAGATCAACACCTTGAGATTAGGGTCGTTTTCTTCTCTTTGCAGCTGAGTAATTAACTCCAACAAGGCATCCGCTTTGGCATCAATACTGTTTTCAACACATTGATTGGCAATGCTCAATAGCCACTGTACTTCCTGCACTTCATTCTTAAGTGAACCCACTCGGATTTTACTTAGCTCTTGGCTGTTCAACAGTTCATCGACTTGCTGCTGACCATCAAGCTCCTCCCAATCCTCTTCTGTCATTAGACTAGTTTGAGTGGCAAGCGACGGCTTATTCAATACATCCAAGCGTCTTTCTAGGGTTGCTTTGATTGCCGATGGGCTGGAGACGACGAGTCGCTGCATCAGAATCATCAAAAAGCCTACTGCATTTTGTTTTGCGGCCAAGGCCTGGTTGTAACCTACCCGAACATATTCTGTAACAGCATCATATAAGTCACGTTGGGGACCATGTTTGGCAGCCCATGCAACACTGATGAGCTGCGTTCTTCTTGGTAAGAAAAGTGGTTTGCCGTCAGCACCGATTGCGTGGCGTTTCTCTGTGCGAATGACATAAGGCTTAACACGCTCTTGCGTAATACTCGCCTCATCGGGAAACGCATCACGATCAAGCAGCGACATTAAACGGTGAAATCCATCAGTTTTACCTTGGTGCGGCGTTGCCGATAATAAAAGAAGGTAAGGTGCCGCATCAGCTAAACCCTGACCCAATTTAAACCTAGCCACAGTATCGGTGCTCCCCTGCAAGCGATGAGATTCATCCACAACAATCAAATCCCAGCCAGCGGCGATGACATCATCAAAACGTTGTTTGTTATAGGTGGCAATTTTTGTAAAATCCCAACCGCTACGCTTTTCTAAAGGTTTGATCGAATCCATCGTGCAAATAACTTGCTCGTGTTTAGCCCAAGTATTCTCTGCAGTTGATTCAAATTCACCTGGTAAGAGTAGTTGAAAATTTTCATTGAAATGAATTTGCATTTCACTCAACCATTGCGTCGCCAAACCCTTGGGTGCAACCACTAAAATACGCCTAACCAAGCCACGAAGTTTAAGCTCTCGCATGACCAAGCCTGCTTCAATGGTTTTTCCCAAGCCCACTTCATCAGCGAGTAAATAACGTACCTGAGGTTTACTCATCACACGGTTAAGTGCTTTAAGCTGGTGTGGCAACGCGATAACATTACTTCCTATCGGCGCCAGCAAAACATCTTCATTGTGGCAAGCGGCTATGCGTGCAGCGGCAGCAACATAGGCGATAGTATCCGCTGTACAGGCGTATTTCTCAGACAAAAAACACAATTGATAATTGTCTATTTTGACCAAGCTATCAATCTGCACAAACCATACACGACAAAAATCCTCGCCCCAAAGGGATGAGGATTCAATGATTTTGCCAGCTTGTTGATGTTGTTTAGACCAAACCCATTGTCCAACTTTAAAGACTACGTTCATCAGCACATTTCTTTAACTGTGTTAAAACAAATTGGAATTACTTTGTCGGGTTTGCGCTTGGTCATACCACATCAAGAGTTTTTGGTCTTCCTGCAATAAGTCTTCAGGAATTTTTTCAGCTACTTTGATAATAGTGAGGTAATCGCGGTCTTGCCACGCTTTCTTAAAACCGGCACGTACCGCTTCCATACGAACCAATTTCAACTTCTTGCCCGTATGATTGTTATATTCTTCAAACTGCTTTAATAAAGAACGCTCCCGCAATTTTTGCAAATCTTCTTCTCGGTCTGGATTTGGTACATACCAACGGTCTTTTGCTTTATGCAAAAGCACAGCATCCTCTTTCGTGAGGCTACGTTGATCTTTAAAATTCGTCGATAGATAACTATGAATTTGGGATGGAAGCTGGCCATGCCCATCAAATTTCAAGAAGTTTTGTTCTAATAAATTCGACAACTCCAATTGCATCTCTGCTTTTTTCCATCCTGATAATTCATTAATAAATTTCGGATGTATGTCTTGGTAGGTTTGTGGTTTTTCGTTGAGTAATTGACGCAACCATTCAATCGCAGAAGCTTCGTCATCTACAAAAATATCAAGCTGCCTCAATTGAGCACTGCTTATGCGAGCCTTGTCATATTGAGATACTTGTTCGGGTAGAAAAATCATACCATCACGTTCGGCAAATCGTTCACGTAAACCTTCTTGAAATTCTTTGCTTGAAAGAGTTAGCTCACGTGAATTCCGCACAAAATATGCAACTACCTGATCAAACAAAATACGAGAGTCGCGTTCAGGAATTTTGACAAGTTCATTTCCATCTTTTTTTACAACCGGCAAATACCCTAAATGAGTGCGGACAAAATCCCATACGCCATCAATGTCTGTCTCATTAATAAAACGATCTTCAAATCCACCATTCGGCTTATATGCAGAGATGATTAAGTCCTGTTTGACTGCCGTCACACCTACAATAGCATTCAACCCACCGCGACCTTTATCTAATGCAGATACATTTGCAATGATAAAACCTGCATCTTGTAGCGCTGACTGAATCACATTCCAAATAGACGATTTAGTATTGGAAAACTCAACAGTCATCCAGCGACCAGGCTTCAAAAGTTTATATGCATTTGTAAAGCAAGTTTGCATTAAACCGTGATACTCAAATATACCTTTCTTTTGAGTTTTATCTTCAATAGCCTCTTTTGCTTGATTAGTTAGAACAGAAATCCAACTCTCTTGAAGTGAGTTCAATTCTGAATAAGCAATATTTGCGCCAAACGGCGGATCAATAAATAGGTAATCTAATGTTTCGCTAAAATCAGCTAATATCGTGCCGGCGTCTTGTGTAGTAATAAGATTTGCGCCAAAAATTTGTTCACGAGGAATTGCTCTTGATATAGCTGATGCTCTGTCAGACAATAAATTAAACGGACTCATCTCCACTTGATTAGATGGTATGTATAAAGTGCCTCGTCTATGACCGGCAGTAGCACCGCCAACTCCAGCCTTAGGCCCTCCAATTCTTGTAATCGCTATTTGATGTTGCTTACTTCCTCTTTGAATTGACCCCGTAACCAACCACTTTAGTTCATTGGTAAATAGATCAAATGCCTGCGCAAAGCATATTAAATTCCGTTTTGTATAAAATTGATGAACATGTGTTATTCCAATTGGGACATTTCTTTTGGTTTCGACGCCATTAATCAAACGCTGATTCGGCACTCGTGTATCAAATTTCAATGTACCAACATAATCTATTAGTTTCAGATCGAATTCATCTGGGTCTTTCTCATATCGCCCACGTTTGGACGATGCACCAACCGAATAATTTATTCGAACTGGTTTTTGTTTTATTTTCTTTACATTTTGATCAATAAATTCATCATATTTTGTTTCATAGCAAATCTCCGCTGTTCGCTTGGATAAAATTGCTTTACAACTAGGGCATTCAAATGTGTCGCGAACTTTGCCATTTTCAACATCTACGGCTACGTTCCAAAACGTCATCTCAGACGCGCATTCTGGACACTGGTACACATCAGACCAAATTACATAGTTTATGCGTCCAAAATTTTTATTTTGAGTGATATGGTCACAAATTTTTCCATGTTCAAGTTCTTTTATTGCATCTTCAATATTCGTTTTAGATGGTCTATGTAGGGTTAAATACATCCAACCAAACTTACTATCTAATTCGTTTATTTGGGTTTCAAAAGAACTCTCAAAATTCACTTTTTTTGGTTGTCGATTATAGTTTTTAGCGATGAAAGTAGCGGCTGGGGATAGATCATTTAAAATAGCTATTCTCGCGCCCAATTTAGAAAACAATAACCACTCCACTTGCCCAGAAGCATCATCCTTTACTTCTTGTAAAATATTTCCATTTTCTAAAACGCGATACCCTAAAGACTCGACTTCGGCCCTATCACCGCACATTTGCGCAGCTACACCCGTCATCCCTGTTCCGCAAAAACTATCTAACACCAAGTCGCCAGGATTTGTATAGTGCAAGATATAGCGCATAATTGCTTTATGCGGCACTTTTGTATGATAGCCGTGTGCATTATAGATAGGATCACTTTTCCCTTCTGTGACGTCCGCTGCATAAGGCTCACGCTTGTACTTCTCTTTAGAGTCGTAAGGCCTACCATAAACAGCGATAAAATCTGCAATAAAAGGATTGGGACAAGCCGTGTAATATGGTGGATCAGATAGTTTCAAAATATCTTCATCCTCGCCAATTGGGAAACCTTCAATTTTGCGAAATTCTGGATCTTTTAATTTTTCCGCCAAAATAGCTAAGTAATGCTCTCTACGCGCATCGTCATTGACAAAAGTTTTTCCTAGACACTCTACTGGCCCATCGTTGATGACAGTCTGATTCGGATTATCGAGATCTAATTCCGGACCTGGTTTCAGGATTTTATTGTGCATTGTCATACCTTCTGAATTTCAATTACTTCTATATAACCAAACCGATAGCTTGGTCTAATTTATTTTTATTCGGCTCTATTTTCAGCAATGGTCTGCTTCATCTGTACACCTAACTCGGTAATGACATAGCGCTGATTTGATGCTGTCAGTTTTTCTGGGTTTGTTAATTTAAGGAATCCATGAATTAGTAATGGATTTAAATGCTTACTCTTAAAATACCCTCGGCTACCAATATTGAGATGGGTCATGAGATCAGTCATGGTTCTAGGCACATCACAATAGATCAATATTGCGCGTTGATTGTCAGTCAACCTAGACAACGGAGTGACTTGTTCAGTGGACAGGTTAGCTGTTGGAGCTGCGACTTGTTCAGTGGACAGGTTTAAGTTGCTCACCGTGACTTGTGCGACGTCGATTTGCACGATACCGAGCAACTTATTCCTAAGACTAATCAAATGCTCTGCCAGCTCAACAATATTATCTTGAGAAAGCGTGACAACTCCTTGCACTATTAATCTTTGTATAATTTTATTGGTTTCTGCGCCGTTCAAACCAAGTGCTGCGCGCAAGGCGCTTACTGACATTTTGGCATTTTCTACCGCGCAAATATTAGCAAAGGCGGCCGCTTCATCAGAAGACAAACGAATGCCAATCTGACCTTGCAGCAATATTTGCTGCTCAGACATTAATGCCTTCTGTAACAACACTAATTCAAAAGATTTTTTAGATTTATCATTAGTTAAAACAGGCGGCACGCGCCCCAATTCATTCCAATTGCGATAAACATCTCGTAATCCCCAGCCTGATTGTTCACTAAATCCAATATAACGTAGAGCTCGCACGATAATAGGATTGCGCACTTCTTTAGTCCCTGGCTCTAGTAATTTGTCGGTACTAGCAAAAGCATCACCAGGATTCCAAAACCGTGTTAGATCTGTATAACTTTCTATGGTCGGCCAGCGCGTTGTATCAGTGAAATCTTGATGGGATAGCAGATTAATTACTGATTCACGAAAAGCAATGAAATCCGGCGGAAAATCTAAACGCTGGCCAGTTTCTCGATCAACAGTAAATGGCACTTCTGTAAAACTATTGTACCAATCGACAATCGCCTGCCATGATTCTACGATGTTATATTCACAATTAACCCTTTTATCCCAACGACTTCCCGTATTGGCGTGATCACTTTCAAAACCATATCGATAACAATCGACTATCGGTCTAGAAATTAATTGTCGTACGTGGGCTGTCTTCCCCAACATCAATATCGCTGCTAGCGTTGGAAACAATTGCCCATCCTGCTCCTTCAGCAAACCCAATTCGGCTAAAAAGGCCTCATTCGAAAAATGACCTAATGAACGATTGCCGCCTTTGTTTTCGTAACGATGGCGAAACCACTTAATTGAATTTTCATCGAAGCACGTATGTATATCAAGTTTAAGGATATGTCCATCAGGGCGCTCTTGTAATGCGTCAGAAAATATACGAGCCAGATCTTCTTTACCGCATTGATAATCACCTCCACCTCTGCGAATAAATGCGGCTCTCCCCCTTTTTTTTGTTTTAACAAAAATGGGTTTCTCGTGGCGATTGGCTTCTGGAATGTAGAAGATAAGCACGTTCTTATCTTCATGTTGTCTTAAGTATTCTTCAAACCGAATCGGGCTTTCAAAAATACCAGGAGTTCGTAAATTCCCAATGAAATCTCCTTGAATTTTGTCCACATCGCAAACACCGACGATCTCTCTTGCATCGTTCACGCCGAGAACAATATGACCACCTTCTGTATTCAGAAAAGCAGAAACTGATTCATAGACACTTTCTGGCACCGCTGTACGCGATTCTTTTAACTCCAGATCTTTCCACTCAAAACCTTCGAGTAATTCATTAAGTGTATTTTCGTTCACTGGTATTTTCTCATTTCAAAACAATACGCACTTTGCTGATGTCTTGACCTCGACATTTGTTAGCGAGGTAGCTATCTAGACGTTGCTTGAGTTGATCAACTGTTGAGGCAGACCCAAGAACAAATAAGGCTTGATGAATTTCTTCTTTGTTTATTTCTATCGGCACCAGGCCTTGCAAAACTAAGCGCAACGACTTAATAAATTCATCGCCAACTGGCGCAGGTAGAACCTTTGTCGTAACAAACGCATCTATCTGGGAACGATCACTTTCATTAAGTAGCGCTAAGCTATGTTTAGTTGTTGGGTCTTCCAAATTTTCAAGCAAGGCGGCGGTCCAACTTTTAATCATTTGCTCTAGTTGATCTTCTAGTTGATTAAGTTTGGTGGCCGCTGAAACGTTGAGGTCTTCATTGAGGGGTCTAAAATCAACATTATTTGGCACAGGATCAATTAATAAGTCTTTTTCTGATAAAGCGCCTGCCGTTTTCAAGCTGGCAAGTTTATTTCTAAAGTCGTTTAGCTGGCCACTTGGCAAAATATCGATAGTGCTGAGGGCTTGTAGATCGCTCAAACGACGATCTCGTAGTAATTCCGCCTTGCGTTTATCTTCAGACAGAGACAGTCGTGTTTTCGCGTAATACCCAGCATAAATTCGGATATATTCGTTTCTTAGTTCACTTAAACGATTAATCGTTTGCGTTCTAAAATTCGATTTCGAACGTTCAACTTCATTGTCAAGTTGTTGCAATACATCGGATCTCGCCGCTCTTACTTGTTCGTTCCATTCATGTTCTACGGGCAGCACAGCCTCTGCTTTGGATAGGTAAGCAGCTAAACTTGCTAACTCCGAAACAAGTGTTTGTAATTTCTCTATATTGATTAAACGCTTTAATCCAACTTCCTGTGAACGAACTTCATCCGCACTGTAGCGGAAGTTTTTTAGCTTACCAGCAGTGGTGTAGGCTTGCAGACCTTCGAGGAAATTTTTGACATCAATCAGCTGATTTTTATACTGATTGGCTTCTGCTTCAGTCAGTACGCTTCCACCCCAGAACGGCATACGGTCCCGTAAACTGTGCAAGGTCGTCACTAAACGACTTACTCTATCGGTAATACGATCTTGCATCGAGGCGATGCTACCATCTTTGTTTTGAGAAATCTCGATGGCCAATCCCGGCGCAAGTTCCAACAAAGCAAACAAGGCTTGCAGTCCTGGTAAATTCCAGTCTTTAGGTGCTTCAATGTGCTTAAATGCAGCAATATCGTTGACCGATGTAGCTGCCATTTCTGACATTTTGCTTGCATCAAATTTATTACCCGGTATGGCTAATACAATATCACCGGAATAAACCAACGAGGCCAATAACACCGCCACCCATTCAATTTCTAAACGATAGCTAGAAGGATCGAGATAATCAACACCATGTACAGTTTCTAAAATTTCGGCACGATTAACGACTTGGCCATGTGGCTTACTTTTCAGTTTGCTCAGTATGTGTTGCACGTACTTTGATTGACCTGGTACTAATCGGTCGCCGTCCAATAACTGCAATGCATCTAAAACAGCGGTGGCTTGCTTGGTACTGCTACCGCCACTAATGACACGAATTGCATCTTTGGCATACTGTTCACGATTTCGATTGGTGACCAATACAGAAAATTTTGGGTAGTCTGGTGCTATCGTTTCAAAATGCGGCGCAAGACATATGCCTGCCAGTGTATTAATCATGTCCCTGAAGTTAATACGCTCGCTTGCGCCAAGACCAGCACGATCACGCAAGCTTTGGCCTTTCACCCATTCCATCATCGCTTTGCGTCTGCCGAGATAGGTGACTTCAAAAGCAGTCGTCATATGTTCTTGCAGCCACTTGTTCATCTCGCGTTGAAATCCACCTGCTTTTGCTTCATAGGTAGATTTTGCATGGCCAGACGCAGTACCGGCTAAATCGATGGCCGCCGCATATTTTTCTAAAGATGATTTAAACGCTTCATCGCCACCAGACAAAAAGAATTGAACTTCATCAGGGCGTTTGTCATCCTTGAATTTTGGCGTGTCGTACGGATGGATAAAGTACAAGTAAAAATCGCGTGGCGGATAAGCCGTGCTACGCTCATTAGGCGTGCCAAAGAAAAGCCATCCGAGCCGGTTACTCATACGTTCACGCCACTCAATCTCGTCGCCCCAAAGGTTACGAAATTCCGTTTGTGGCAAATCTGAACATTCAAGAATATTATAAAGCGCCTTATGGTAGGCGCGATTGAGTGCTTCTGGACTTAAAGTCTCTGCCCGTTGGTCGATAATCGCATCAAAATCATCGGTCTTTTTAAGATCCAAATAATACTGATGATTATCTACATTTCTAGAAATAAATTGCCCACTGACTGTTTTATGAATCTCAATGAGTACCGTCTCAACCTGAGATAGCAAGTCATCCGCTGGTACGCCACCTAGTTCTTCAATGCCGACTTGATACAAGCAGAGCGTGTCGCGAAGCTCACGTGCTGTGGCCCCCATAGGCGAGTGAATGTCGTTGACAGTTAAACGATGTAAAGACAAAGCGTTCACTATCCGTAAAGCCATTTCCTTATACGCTGGGCGCGTAAAAGTTCTGTTTATCCTGTCTTGCAATACGTCGCTAACGTTTATGACATCACGAACATCTGGCAAAGTGCGATAACCGGCATCACTGCTCAGTTCTTTCCAATAACTATCATAGGCGATTATCCCCGGATAATTTTTAGGGACTTCGGTCGTCAACAGCTTATTCATACTGATGGACAGACTCTTAAGAATCTGTCGTTTTTCTACTGCGGTTACACGTTCGAAGGTGTCAATGTAATCAGGGTGAACTGGGAAAAGTCGGACGAACTCATCCATTTGCTCATTCATCTTGCTGTAAAACTTTGCAAACGGCGCGAGATAATTTCGAATATTTGCTTGCTGATCAATTGTCTTTTTTAGCAGACGTTCAGCAACAACAAACTTGATGTCGTTACGGGCGATGAATACTTGTTCAAAGCGATCCTTAACTCGGCGTATCCGATCAGAGATAAATTGAAAACGGTGGCTATCGAAAATTGCCTCTTGAATACCTGCAACATAACGGAATCTGAGGTCGGCACAAGACTCACCTAATTCGCGCATGAATCCTAGATCCTGAACTACTTGTTGATCTTTCCTGGAATCCAGATAATCTAACAACTCATCAACCACCAAAAGCAATCCATGGTCAGGATAAACCGAATGAAATTGCCCCATCATGTCTTCGAAACACGGTTTGTGATTGGTGATTTTATCCGCAGCGGGGAAGATATAACTGACACCCATTTTCGCCAGCTCATCAGTTAATAGCCCTGTGACCATGTCTCGTAATGACATCTCTGAAGCGGCACTAATCTCAGTTCGAATAACTTTAAATTTCCCTGCAATGCTTTCTGCGGCACTGGCAACTTTAGTATTGTTGATCAGGCTAGCGAGTTCTTTTCGCTCCGCCACAATAGAAATCACAGACATTAAATGCGATTTACCGGTACCGTAGTTACCAACGATAAGCACGCCTTTGTTATCCATTGGCTTATCGAATTGAAGTTGGGGGAACACAATATCGGTCAGCCGCTCTGACATTTCATCTGAAATGACATAAGTTTTAACCATATGCTCAGCATTTTTCTCGTCATTTGCTGCGCGCAATTGGAGTACAGTTTCTAGCGGTTCAAACTGGATTAAATCCCCGTATTTCATGTTATTTCCTTATGTGTTTCGTTCGCTTCTACAAAAATTAGCTCATTAAGCTCTGACTCTTTGTAGAGGCGGTATTCTGGATGATTCGGCGTGGCATAAATTAACGATGAACCCTGTCTAGTTCCAGGCCAAGCAATAACCAACGTTGTATTTTTTGCGCAATTTTTTAAAAGTTTTAGCGGATCGATAGACAATGAGCGATCAAAAAGAATTTCAACATGATCCAGAAAGACAATTTCAGCATTTTTTTGTGTAATCAATTCTGCAAAAAAAATCGCAGCGACTTTAGGTCTGTCCGATAAGGGAATGTCCAATAATTTAGTTGAGAGCTCCAGCCCAACATTAACCGGCTGAAAATTATCTGCGTTCGACGCATCGATTAAGAACTGCGTTGAAGAATTTCCAATCAAGATAACAAGCTGTATGTGATATCGTTTTGCTCTCAAAATTGCATGCTTGATGCTGTCTAAATCCATTGTTGCGAATTTCCTTATCTAAGTTCTCAATCTAATAATGATCTGAATACATACAAATGTTTCTTCAGCACTTTATTGACACCCCATACATAAACTGAATTTACTATTCATTTTCCTCATGCAAAATGCCAAAAAAATGAACGCTAACTCCTCCGTATATATTGTTGCCGAACATTAAAAATCGACCCATCTATTGATATCCCTACATTCTGACATGAAACGTTTTATCAACAGGCAATTTCATGGTGAAAAAAGCAATTAGACTTAAACGAATTTGTCTCTTCTTTAATTTTTCTGTTCAAGACGCGTCTTTTTTCAAAAAAACAGCAAAAACAAACGCAAAACGAAGTTCATTCAAATACATAAAAATCGGTGTAATTTTTATGTAATGAACAATATTCAAACAGATGATGGCTAAAATTGATGTAACTATTTTTTAGCTAATCAACAACTGATTCCAAATTTTTTCAGTCATATATTCCTTAAATGAGAACAGCTTTCCCCTGGCTCTCAGTCATCAAATTACTTGATGACTCATATCTCATTCAGCCCCAAGTAATACCATGGACAACAATTCTCTCCTCACTTTTCTTAACGTCATTTTTTCGACCTTAACTCTCGCACTGTTGTATCCGATTTTCACCACAGACAACTCGATTCAAACGATCGAAGTCGAAACCTTACAGGCCAAAACGGTTTATCGACCGCGTAGAAACAACTACCTGCGAACTACCATCTACCTTCTCATCTCGTTTATCACCACCATCGCTATTGCCTTTGGTGATGATGACGTTGTGATCTATGCGATCAGTTTCCTCCTGGCTTTGCTCCTTCTTGCAATTGCCATAGTTTGTAAAACAAGTAAATTAGCAGTCAACACTTAAGCGTTCGCTTATTTAATAAAAACCTGCCGCATAGTCTTCCCCAAACGCTACCGCGTAACTCATTTTCCATTACTCAAAAACCGTTTTTATCTCACCTATTATTAGGAGGCCATATGTTGCCCAACAATTCTCCACTTGAATATCTCACAGCGTTTGCAATAGTTTTCGTCAGTGGTGCTGTACTCGCAATGAGCATCACCTATTGCGCAACCAAACGTCCATTACTTGGGCAAGAAAAAAACGATGAATCCCCCTAGTCGTTGATATTTCATTTCCTCGGATACTCACTCCCATTATTTCCTCAAAGGAGTTCATTTCATGAAACCCATTTGTCCTAACTGTCGTTCCTTTCGTATCAAAATAAAACACACAGCTAAAAAGACTGGCGGTGCCATCGGCACAGTGGCTGGTGCTGCTGCTGGTGTTTCCGGCATGCTGAGTGGCGCTGAAATTGGCGCACTCTCTGGTGGTCTGGTTGGTCCTGCAGGCGTAATCGTTGGTGGAATCTCTGGCGCAATTATTGGCGGATTGCTAGGTGGTGCCGCTGGCTGCAAAGTAGGTGCAAATCTCGGTGAAATTATCGACAACAACATACTTGATAATTACTGCTGTTTGTCTTGCAATCATCACTTTACTTTTCGAATAGACGATTCACAGGCTGGAAAAATTTCGTCAAATTGAGCATATTCTCCAACTCCTATTTGTCACCATTTCACGCACAACCTTCATTCCCATCCTCAGGTTCTGATCTCTAAATACAATTTTTCTCTGCTGTTTGTTACCAGCGGCATTAGCACGTCTATTCATACGTGTATTCAAACACAAACTTAAAAGGTAATTCTCATGGCACATCTAATTGAAAATATGGCATACGTAAACGAAACGCCTTGGCATGGCCTAGGTAATCAACTCACTGCAAAACAACCGATTGAAATTTGGGCTCAGCAAGCGGGTATGGCATTCGACATCAAGGAAACGCCTGTTCGCTTTATGACAGAAAGCATCGGCAGTCTCGGTGCAATCATGTCATTTCCTGAACAGAAGGTACTGTATCGCTCAGATACCAAAGCCGCTCTCTCTGTTGTTTCTTCGCGTTTTCGTGTCGTCCAACCACGAGAAATTCTTGAATTTTATCGTGACCTTACTGAGATATCCGGTTTTGAATTGGAAACTGCGGGGGTATTAAAAGAAGGCCGCAAAGTCTGGGCACTCGCAAAAACCAATCAATCCTCAGTCTTGAAGGGGAACGACGTGGTGAATGCGTATCTGTTATTGGCAACTGCCTGTGATGGTACCTTGGCGACAACGGCGCAATTCACCAGCATTCGGGTGGTGTGCAATAACACCTTGGCGATTGCTCTTAATAACAATACTGGCGCGGTCAAAGTACCGCACAACACCAGCTTTGATCCTCAGGCAGTCAAGAAGCAGTTAGGTATTTCAGTTGCTTCGTGGGATGGGTTTATGTATCGGATGAAGACACTGTCAGAGCGCAAAGTGAAATCACACGAAGCGATGAATTTTTTCTTACGTGTATTCACTGATACTGACAATGTCTCAGGTGGTCTATCCAATGAGCGCGCCATCAAGAAAGTACAGGCGCTGTATGACGGTCAAGGTAAAGGTGCTGAACTGGCGTCATCCAAGGCAACCGCATTTGGTTTGTTAAATGCGGTCACTGAGTATGTCGATCATGAACGCCGCGCACGCAGTACTGACCATCGATTGGAATCGGCATGGTTTGGTCAGGGTGCAACATTGAAACAAAAAGCCCTGGATAACGCCTTATTGATGGTGGCCTAGCATTAGCAAAAAACTGAAACGTCAAAAACACGCCCAGTCGAGTTCTGCTCACTGGGCATTTTTTATGTCTTTTTTAATGGAGTCAATTATGAATCTCGTTCAACAAGATCACGCAGCAAAGCCCAATCGTCCAGCATTAAGGTTGGTCAAGACGATTGATTTAAGTCGCGATGAATGGCTAACAGTAAGAAAAGGCGGCATCGGTAGCAGTGACGCCGGAACTGCGGTAGGACTTAATCCTTATCAATCACCCTTGGAACTGTGGATGATTAAAACAGGCCGCGATAGTGAATTGCCTAAGGTGAATCCCAATGATGAAACCAGTCCCATGTATTGGGGGACGCTGCTTGAACCGATAGTCGCAGCGCACTACACGCGACGCACTGGAAACCGAGTACGTAAAATCAATGCAGTTCTCCAGCATCCAGACCCTGACAAGGCTTGGATGTTGGCGAATATCGATAGAGAGGTCGTTGGCACATCGGACGTGCAGATCCTTGAGTGCAAAACGGCGGGGGAATTTGGAGCCAGATTATGGCGTGACGGTGTACCTGAGTATGTGGTGTGTCAGGTGCAGCATCAATTGGCAGTGACAGGCAAAGCTGCTGCCGATGTTTGCACGTTAATCTGCGGTCAGGAAATTCGAGTCTATCGAATTGACCGTGATGATGCGCTAATTGCGCGCTTAATCGAACTGGAAAGGCAGTTCTGGCATTACGTGGAAACGGATACGCCGCCACCAGCGGACGGATCAGACTCTGCTGAGATGGCATTGCGTTGTCTGTATCCTCGTGATTCAGGCAATACAGTTGATCTGCGGGATGATAGGGAACTGTGTTCGACGTTTGCTGATTTGGTGTCTGTCAGAGATGACATCGCCAATCGTGAAACGGTGGAAGCCCAACTCAAGCAAAAGATTCAACAACGCATGGGGGATGCCAGTATCGCTTTGTTTGAAACGGGTAAGGTTAGCTGGAAAAGATCAAAGGATAGTAGCGGCTTTGATTTGCCACGACTGCTGGAAGACCAACCAGACTTGCCACAACAGTATCCACTGATCAAACCAGGTAGCCGACGTTTTTTAATATCCACACAATCGCAAGAGAAAGCATGAATCGCGCAGAGAGTGCGTGACGATGTGCAATGTAAGGCAACCAACAGGCTGGCTCTTCTTCATAGGAAGAGGCCAGTCTTTTTTTACTTTTAGGAGAACGAAATGATCAAAGGGCTAGCAATAACACCGCCAATTTTGGGACGTATCAGTATTGGCAGAGTCGTTGAAAAAAATGGTAAACGAATACCAGAAAAAGATGACCAGTTTACTATCACCTCACAAGTGCAGAATCGGGATGGTTGGGTGAATCATCCTTTCGATGAAGATCTACGAAACAAATCTGGCAATGGAAAATTACGCTCTATTCCAGTTCGGGTTTTATTCAATGATCCAGATCTAAATTTACGTGCTGAGTATAGTTTGTTTGATCGTCAGTCTGGGCGGCCTTTGTGTGTTGGCAATGGAGAGACATGCAAGCGCTATACGCCTTCAGGAATGCAAAGCTTGCCTTGCCCTTCCCCAGACGCTTGTGAACTTGCCAAGGGTGGTCTGTGCAAGCCGTATGGCAGACTGAATGTCAAAATCGGTGACGATGATGAACTAGGTACGTTCATTTTCAGAACCACTGGTTTTAACAGCATCCGTAGCTTGGCTGCGAGACTCAGTTATTACCAGGCTGTTTCTGGAAATTTACTAGCATGTTTGCCGTTGGAGTTACGCCTCAGGGGGAAGAGCACAACACTTAGTCATCGCTCTGCAATTTATTACGTTGATTTAACCGTCAGAGAAGGACTGACGCTCGAAGAGGCGATTACAGAAGCACGACAAAATGATCTGCGGCGTAAATCTGGCGGATATGATCAGGTTGCACTTGATGCCGCCGCCAGTCAGGGATTTGGCAATGCTGCGTTTGAAGAAAGTGAGGAGGAAATTGCTGATATTGTTGAGGAATTTTTTCCAGTAGATGCTGGCATAAATGACGCTGGTTACGGAACTGAAGCTGCGAACACTGTCACGACAATTCCCAAGGAAAAGCCAAGCCTTCGAGAAAAGTTGGATAAGAAGGCTGCTGGTCTTAGTAGTGTTACTGCTTAGTCATCCACAAACTTTAATCAATGATAAATTTAACGTTCTTTGGCGGTGAGGCTGTTCTACTGTGCATTTGTATAAATCGGTAACAGCAATAAACGCTGCCATCTATTTTTTACAAAATATCATTCAAGAACGTCTTAACAGTTTTCCTGTCTTAGTGTCTCACTTTTTTCATTACTCTGGCAACTTTACCGAATAATTGGGTGAGAATTGTTCTTTGATTCTCACTCAAATTCTCATCGCATTTAGCTAAACACTGGTAACCGGTTCCTGATCGACGCTATTTCCAACAGAACAAAATGCAGGGCATATTATTTTTGAAAATCTCGCGATATACGTTGAACTCTCCTTCCTGAAAGGTTTACTTACGCAAGAAAGCTGGACTGATATTGAGTAAAATTTGCGATGCTTCTTCGTACCAGGGAGATTTGTTTGCTGCTGCACCAGAAGACTCAAAGATGATGACGGTGCTAGATAAACTAAACTCCAAGTATAGCAAAGGCACTGTCAAACTAAGCCAAGATGGATTAAGGCAATCCTAGAAGATGCGACAGGAAAAAAATCCCCTGAGTACACGACGAATTGGAGTGAATTGCCGACCCGCACATAAATTATTTACTCCTCGGATTCAAGGAAAAAAATCCCTTATATCTCCAGCCGCATCCATCGCATTAATTAATTAATTTAAATGCGCTGAATAATTGGTTTGCTTCTGCCATAGGTATGCTAACAGCACGTGGATCATGTTCTTTTGCCAGATCAAGATTTTCAAAACTACACAATAAATTATCTCGGTCAAGATTCACATAATAGCGGCACATGAATGGTCGATTCTCATAAATTGAACATCCTCCGTTAACCAAAAAAGTGCACGGGGTATCCCTCCCATACGATTTCAGGGGATCTTTAATTTTGAAATTAATATCAAGTTGGACAGGCTTACGTCCAATCATAAAACCTATCGCATCAGCCTCAGTTTGCTGAAGTATCACTTGCATATGGCAGCAATTTGAACAACCATTTTTACATGCTACGTCAGAAGCAGACACTTCTCTGAATTCAGACATGAGAGTCTGTATTTTTATTATTTTTTTACGACGTGATGCATTCATCGAAACAACGTCATCAATCTTTTTTTCTATAGACCACAACTTCTCTTCATACTCGATAGGCACTAATTTCTCATCAGAAAAACCTTCCTCAAAAAGTAATTTCTGACGTTCAACGAGCTTTTCAATTATTGAGTCCAAAACGTTTTCCAATCAGAATTATTAGTTTGCATCAGTTGTTTTCTTGCCTCTGAAATCTAGCTCCAAACCATCTTCAATCGTTGACAGTCATGTTTTCACTCATTTCCGCTCCATTCTAATTTGAATCAATCAAAAATATACAAAGAACGCAACATTCTTTCGATGCAAGAGAATGACAATCAGCACCGTTCATGCCAAATTAAATATTTAAGTTCATGATTACCCTACTCATCTGTCTTAAGGATAGCAAACGAATAAGAACAACATTAAAAACAACCATTTAATTGCTTGTACTGCTTAGGGACTGATTATTGATCAGAGCTCACAACTCTCTGAATTGATACTATTTAATCAATAACTCTTAATCATTGCATTTGTAACGTCCTACGACTAATTGATGTCATTTAACTCACAGTCTGATATCGACAAGTTATCCAAGTTCATCATGAACTTGTCTTCAGTAATATTCTCCTGAAAGCTCGTTTCAAAGTCTAATAATTAATCTCAGCAATTGCTTAGGCATTGCTGATCAATAAAATTATTATCTTATCTATAAGTTATCTCTAGATATATCAAATAACTTAATCACTGTTCATATCAATTCTAAAAGTAAATTTTTACTCAGATATATATTGTATGGAAGAAAGATTGTTATTAATAAGTTACTTAAACAATTATTAAAGTAGAGATATAGGTAGGCGCACTTACCCTTTCTAAAAAAATAATGAACATTTACCAATCTCTTCTTCCATTTTCATGGGTGGCTCAGGTTATGAATCTGAATCTCACCATTCAATCAGAAAACTTTAAGAGGCAGAATATGGCAAGTTATCATTTGAGTATCAAAAGCGGTAAAAAGGGAAGCGCAGTCAATCACTCGCAGTATATTGCTCGCGAAGGCAAACATGGAAAGGACGACAAGCAATCTGATCTAATCGCGACTTGGCACGGGAATCTACCGGCGTGGGCAAATGAAAAACCGACTGAATTCTGGAGAATGGCTGATAAATTTGAACGTGTGAATGGAGCAGCATATCGAGAATATGAGCTTGCACTGCCATCCGAATTAAGTCTTGAGCAACAGAAGGAAATATTGAATGAATTCGTCCAGTCTGAAATCGGTACAAAACCTTATCAGTTAGCTATTCATTCGCCAATCGCGGCACTTGGTGGCATTTATCAACCTCACACTCACATCATGGTTTCCGACAGAATACCTGACGAAATTGAAAGACTTCCAGAGAAACATTTCATTCGATATAACTCAAGTGCACCAGCAAAAGGTGGGTGCAGGAAAGATAGTGGCGGCAAAGAACGGGGCGTATTACGTGAAGCGCTTCTTGCAACGCGTGCGAAATGGGCCAACATTCAAAATGGTGCTTTGGAACAAAATGAACATGAAGCGAGGGTTGATCACCGAAGTAATAAAGCCCGAGGGATTGAAACACAACCGGAAAGACATCTCGGACGTTTAGGTATCAAAAAAATGTCAACTGAGGAGAAGGCCAGTTACAAAGACAATCGTCTAAAAGCCGAATAAAATATCAATCAGGGGTCATGTGAGCATACCAACTTTCCATGACTGGAACCTAGTTAGGACAACCGAAGTGATCAAGATATTGTGCTACTCCCGCTATTCACGCTACGAATAGCAAAAATAGCGAGAGTAGCATTACCACGATCATTTAAAAACATGAGGGAAAGCCATCTAATTAATGCAATGGTGAAGGATTGTAGTATTGAAAATATTGCTCATTCAAATTGACGTATTTTGCCTTCTTGTCATCAACAGCGATCCAAATGATGCGATCACGAATCAGAATATCCAGAGCTCTATCGAGCGTGATTTTATTGCGTAGGCCGTTCGGACCAAACTTAAGGACGTCGTTTTTCCGGACAAATGTCTTACCTGTGCGCCATAAAAAATCATAAAGCCAACGCAAAAGTAGTTGCGCCTCTTTCTGTTCAAGTGAAATTTTAGGCGTACTAAAAATACGTTGAAATTCTTTAAGATACCATTCGCAGATGATGATCGCCTGCTCGACCGTATCACGTTGAATTTTTCCAGTTCTTCCCTCAAAAAAATGAAACAACGCAGCCATGCGAGCTACATTTTCGGCAATTTTTGATGCCGCGTCGCGAACATCGGCGTAACATCGACCTTCATTCAGATTGAGCTCAATGTAATTTGCAAAATCCACCCAAATGACTTTTGCATCTAGCGAAAACTCCAACATTTCTCTTTTAAATGCTGGGTCCCTTGCCATTATTTTTGCTTTCTCTAATAATTCCGTCATCCTTTTCTGAAAAGTTTCCAATTTTGGCCACAATAATTCTTCAATACTCGCAATCGCACGTAATCCCTGCGTGGATGGTGGGTGAGTCATAAGAGTGCGACCAAGAAAACCATTGTCTCTAGCCAAGAGTCCGCGTCCTTCAGTAAATTTGTCAAAGGTTTTCGGCTGAGTCATCGTTCCAATCGTCAGCCTGACATCTTTCACCACAAAACTTTCGGAGCCTACGCGGTCCACATTTACGCTTCCACCGTCCCACAGCGTATCCAACATCGGCAACTGTTCAGCCGCACGGCCATTCAAAATTTGACCACCTTCTGCAGAGCATAAACCACCGGAGGTCGTATCTTTATTAAGGCGCAAAAGGATCGCCTCGGGTGTAGTATTGTTAAACAGCAATATAGCTTTTTTTGGTCTCACCGGTTTTTGGCTCAGATGAATTTTCAAGCGCGCTTTAAGATTAGTTAACATTTTCACTCTCTTTTTTTGCTACGTTATAAATTTGCGCCAACAAGGCTTTGTGCGTCGATTCCCAAGCAATTAGATCCGCTTCGTATCCAGCCTTAGCGACTAAAAATTCGCTATCGGCATTAGTGTCAAATTCGCGAATTGGCTTTGTAAAAAAATTATCACAGGTTGTCTTGCGTTCGCCTGAATCGGCAATGGTTATTAGGAAAAGGCTACAAGGTGACTCAAGACCGTTAGGTCGTCTGACATCGACTAGTCCCTGGCATACAATAGAAACCGCAGCGAGTATTGATGAAGCTATCAATGCTGGTGGCGCTTGAATGTTTGATGACATCTCAAACGCAGAATCGCGCATCAAGTGTGGAAACAGATGGGTCAAAGTAAAAGGATTATCGTTTTGCATATTTCAAATCTCAATTGGTGAAATGTGGACACTTGAACTGTTGCGCTGTTCAAGCCATATCGTTAAATTTCCGTAATTAATTTTTGTTGTGCCGAGTCGGTTGACTCGACATATTTATTCCTTCCTGTGGGTGGCGTTTCTTTTTGTTGGATCTGAATGAAATAAAAAATTTCCTAGTTAAATAACGGAGTTTAAAAAATCACTTTTAAATAGTTAAAGAACTAGCTAAAGACTGATTCAAGCACTTTTCTGGTGTTGCTTATGCTGAACATTGCTCCTATGGGTAGTGGTGTATCAAGTAGCTGAAAAACGCAAATTGCGTATATCAACCCAACACACGATTTAAAAAATTGTAGGTTTGTTATGTTTCCTTAATGAGTTTTTGAAACGGCGGGTATGCGACCGGCACTGATTTTGAATTCGATATAGTCAGTGACCTCTGAACTGACAAAACAGGTCGCGCAACCAATTTTTATTGGTTTTGGAAACAAGGGGTCGAAATACCTGGAGGCAGGATTCAACTTCGACCAGATATTCGATTTTGATATTGAAAGTAGTGCGGCAAGCTGCTTAATGCGCAGAGTGATTGGTAGATTTTGCGTTTTGTAGTCCATGCTATTCCTCAGCATTTGTCGGAACATACCGACCTGGACTAAATATTAGGTGTTTGAATCTAGGAATACTCGAGACTAAATTTTACTCAACGAAGACTAAATTGAGTTACTCTCGACAGCCAATTTAACTTCACCTAAAAGACGCCGAATTGTGTCTTCAGCCAACAAAG
>JACMMY010000293.1 GCA_014378805.1 Moraxellaceae bacterium | reverse complement strand
TGATGATGTCAACCAACAACATTTTGTCTCCAGCGAACGGTGAGCCAATCATCGTGCCGTCACAGGACGTTGTTTTGGGTCTGTATTACATCAGCCGTGACACAATCAATGCACCAGGCGAAGGCATGATCTTTGCCGATACGCAAGAAGTGGATCGTGCGTTGGCAACCAAGTTTGTGACTGTACATAGCCGCATCAAAGTCCGTGTGATTCAAACGGTATTTGATGAAAATGGTGAAAAAATTGTCACGACTTTCCTTGTAGACACAACACCAGGTCGTTGCTTACTTTGGAAAATCTTGCCAGAAGGGATGACTTTCGACCAAGTGAACCAAGTCATGACCAAGAAAAACGTCTCTAAACTGATTAACTCGGTTTACCGTACTTTGGGTCTGAAAGCGACTGTATTGTTTGCCGATCAATTGATGTACCTCGGATTTGCGCAAGCAACTCACTCAGGTGTGTCGGTTGGTATGGAAGACATGTTGATTCCACCCAACAAAGAAGAAATCATCAGCAAAGCTGATACCGAAGTTCGTGAAATTGAAAATCAATTCGAACAAGGTTTCGTGACTGCGGGTGAACGTTATAACAAAGTGGTCGATATTTGGTCACGGACCAACGAACAAGTCGCGAAAGCGATGATGGACAACCTGTCTACTGAAGTCGTCATCAATAAAAAAGGCGATGAAGAAAGACAGAAGTCGTTCAACTCGATTTATATCATGTCCGACTCAGGCGCGCGTGGATCTGCAGCGCAGATTCGTCAGCTTGCGGGTATGCGTGGTTTGATGGCTAAACCATCAGGCGAAATCATTGAAACGCCAATTAAGGCGAACTTCCGTGAAGGTCTGACTGTTCTCCAGTACTTTATTTCGACACATGGTGCGCGTAAAGGTTTGGCGGATACGGCGTTGAAAACTGCGAACTCGGGTTATTTGACGCGTCGTCTCGTTGACGTGGCACAAGATTTGGTTATTACTGAGCCAGATTGTGGTACCGATGATGGTATTTACATCACGCCATTGATTCAAGGTGGTGACGTGATCGAGCCACTACGTGACCGTGTATTGGGTCGTGTGGTTGCGGTTGATTTGATGACACCAGGTAGCGACGAAGTCCTTGCTGAAGCTGGCACCTTGCTGGACGAAAAATGGGTTGAGACACTTGAAATCGCGGGTGTGGACGAAGTTAAAACGCGTTCAGTCATCAGCTGTCGTACCCGTTTCGGTGTCTGTGCGATGTGTTATGGTCGTGACCTCGCCCGTGGTCATCTGGTGAATGCTGGTGAATCTGTCGGTGTTATGGCAGCGCAATCAATTGGTGAACCAGGTACTCAGCTCACCATGCGTACGTTCCACGTCGGTGGTGCGGCGAGCCGAGCATCTGCGGTCAGCAGCATTCAAGTGCGTAACAAAGGGACGATTCGTTTCCATAATATCAAGACTGTAAATCACCATAAAGGTCATTTAGTTGCGGTATCTCGTTCTGCTGAAATTGGTGTTGCTGATGACATCGGTCGTGAACGCGAACGTTATCGCTTGCCATACGGTGCGTCAATTAGCGTACAAGATGGTCAAACGGTTGACGCGGGTCAGATCATTGTCAACTGGGATCCGCATACACATCCATTGATTACCGAAGTTGCGGGTAAGGTCAAGTTCGTTCAAATCACTGAAGGTTTGACTGCGACCACCAAGACTGAAGATGCAACTGGGATGTCGTCAATCGAAATCCTACAAGCGAAAGATCGTCCAGCATCAGGTAAAGAACTGCGTCCATCGGTTGCACTGTTTGATTCAAACGATCAACCACTCATGGTTGAAGGTACGGATCAACAAGTTCAATACTTCTTGCCATCACAAACAGTTCTGACTGTACGCGATGGCGATGTGATTGGTGTGGGTGACGTGATTGGTCGTGTACCACAAGAATCATCTCGTACTCGTGATATTACCGGTGGTCTACCCCGTGTAGCCGACTTGTTTGAAGCGCGTAAGCCGAAAGAGTTCGCAATTCTTGCGGAAGTGAGCGGTGTGATTACGTTTGGTAAAGAAACCAAAGGTAAGAATCGTCTGTTGATTTCTCCAGAAGATGGTAGCGAAGTGCATGAAGAGTTGATTCCGAAATGGCGTCAAATCAACGTGTTTGAAGGCGAGCACGTTGAAAAAGGCGAAGTCATCAGTGATGGCCCACAAAATCCACATGACATTCTGCGTCTGAAAGGCGAAGAGCAATTGGCAACGTATATTGTCAATGAAGTGCAGGATGTTTATCGTTTACAAGGCGTTAAGATCAACGATAAGCACATCGAAGTTATTATTCGTCAGATGCTGCGTAAAGTGGATATTGTTGAAGGCGGCGACTCTTCATTCATCAAAGGCGAGCAAGCAGAATATGCGCGCGTCTCTGAAGAAAATGAAGCATTGTTGGCTCAAGGTAAGTTCCCAGCACGTTTCGAACGTATCCTGATGGGTATCACGAAAGCGTCGTTGTCGACTGACTCGTTCATCTCTGCTGCGTCGTTCCAAGAAACAACGCGCGTTCTGACTGAAGCGGCTGTAACTGGTAAAGAAGATCAATTGCGCGGTCTGAAAGAAAACGTTGTGGTTGGACGTTTGATTCCAGCGGGTACTGGTTTGGCTTACCACTTGGCCCGTCGTCAGCAAGAAGCAGCTGAAGCAGAAGTTGAGTTATCAACGCTTGCAACTGACTTCTCAGAAGTGGATCAAGCATTCAGCCAAGCATTGAATGAAGAGCAAATCTAAACGATTGGTTTTCATGTTGTCATAAAAAAGGAGGCTTCGGCCTCCTTTTTTATGGTTAAAAAATTATCGTCAGCAATATGCGTTGAAGCGCCTGTATCTCGCTTAATTCAAGATTATTAGACTCGCTTGTTGAGTGAAGTTGAAAAGTTTGAGGATCAGTAACATACGTGGGGTTTGCTCAATGAGGATTGTTGATAACGTGAACAATTATTATTAGGTTGAATGTTCATTTTTATAAAGTATGAGTGGGGTTTGACTACTGACAATATTTATATTTTTTGCATTCTAATCCAAGCTTAAACAAATTGAGAAAACAAAACCAAAAACTACTTTGAACGGGATGTTGATTAGCATGAAGTCATGTCTGTAACAGATAAAAGCGGTAAGCAGTACTCAATATTGCTTACCGCCTTTTATTAGAAGGGTGATTCAAGTGCTGTACTTGGAGTTGGGGATACTGAACTTTTTGGTATAATTGCCTCGATACTATCCTCAGTCGTAGCATCTGTCTTAGAGCTAGTCTCTGTTAGTATCTTTGGCTTAGATTTTCTTGATTTTTGTGCAGCTGATGCCGTTGCTAAATCTTGTTTAGCGTCGCCTTGTTTTAACCAATTTTCGGGTGTGTCTGCAAGTGCCTTGCCCATGTATTCACTCCAAATTGGAAGCGCTGCTACACCACCAAACTCTTTGCGCCCTAGTGTACGTGGTTGGTCGAATCCAACCCATGCAACAGCAACCAAGCTCGGACTGAATCCTGAGAACCAAGCATCTTTAGCATCATTGGTTGTACCTGTTTTTCCGCCAATATCATTACGTCCGAGTTTCATTGCAGCATAACCCGTACCATGTTGAATCACATCACGCAAAATATTGGCCATGTTGAAAGCGGTTTTAGCACTCAGAATTCGTTCAGCTTTTGGATAATCAACCGGCAGTGTTGATGCTTTTCCTTCACTCAAATCTGTAGATGCGGTACTGCTAATACTCCCATCTGGATTGGAATTGACTTGGATCGGTTGTTCACCGTTTTCATCAGTAGCAGATGGATCTGTTTGATTCGCTAGCGCATCGCATTCACGACATACACGAATAGGATTGGCAGTAAATAATACATCCCCTCTGTAGTTTTCTACACGTTGGATAAAATAGGGTTGGATACGATATCCACCATTAGCAAACGTGGCATAACCTGTCGCTAATTGGATTGGAAGTACTTGTGCGGCGCCTAACGCTAAAGCTAAGTTTTTCGGTAACTGGTTTTCCATAAAGCCAAAATGTGATAAATGGTCGACCGCCTTACTAATTCCAACTGCTTGGAGTAACCGAATTGAAACCAAGTTTCTTGAAAGGTAAAGTGCACGGCGTAAAGTAATTGGACCCATAAACTTGCCGTCGGAATTTTGTGGACGCCACTTTCCGACTTGAAGAGGCGCATCATTAATAATGCTGTAAGGCGTAAATCCGCGCTCTAGTGCCAAAGAGTAGATGAAGGGCTTAATATTTGATCCAGGTTGGCGCCAGCCTTGCATACTACGATTGAAGTTACTTCGCGCGAAATCATAGCCGCCAACTACGGCTTGAATTGCACCATCATTCGGATCTAATGAGACAAGCTGTGCTTCCGCTGCTGGGATTTGAGTTAATGCCCAATTGATATCGGTCCACTTTGATTTTATAGCTAAGGGTTTTTTGGTCACTACTGCATCGGATTCATTCTGAGTCAGTTGAGGAGGGCTGTTTTGGTTGTCAATTTTATTTGTATTTTGAGATGCTTGTTGAGCTTTCGCAGACAAAATCTCGCGAACTTGGTCTTCATTCATATCAGGACGTAAACGAATAATATCTTTTTCATGTACGATTTCAGATGCCTTTTGTGGTGCACCGCCAACCGAGTTGGTTGAATGATAGCTGCGTGCCCAAGACATTTCACTCCACGGAACCGTTACAGTTAAGCCATTTTCAAGGACAGCATCGAAGCTACGCGCTGAAACTTTAGTTACTTGTGCGGGCCATAAATTATTGATGACATAAAATGTTGATAATGGTTTAGTGGTCGACTCTGCACCACGCCAACCATGACGTAGATCATACGCTTCAAGACCCTTATGAACTGCATCCACAGCCATTTGTTGGCGATCAGAAGGAATTGTTGTGTAAACACGATATCCAGAATTTAAGACGTCCTCACCAAATTCACGAACCATGACATCACGAACCATTTCCGATATGTACGGCATACTGACATCTAGACGGTTGGTGTTGTAACTGAAGTGCAGATTTAAAGGTGCGTTAATGTTTTCATGATATTGAGCTTGGGTAATGAAGCCAAGTTGTAGCATGCGGCCAATAATCCAATTTCGACGCTCAATGGCACGCTCTGGATCATTAACGGGATTGTACTTCGTCGGTGCTTTAGGCAGCCCCGCAATCATCGCCATTTCAGCAATGGTAAGATCTTTGAGTGGTTTTTGATAATAAACTTTGGCCGCCGCTGCAATTCCATATGCATGTTGACCTAAAAATATTTTGTTGACATATAAAGTGAAAATTTCTTTTTTATTGAGGTTCTGTTCAATTTTTCTGGCTAAGAAAATTTCTGTTAGTTTGCGCTTGAGGGTGCGCTCTGGACTTAAGTAATAGTTTTTTGCAACCTGCATCGTGATTGTCGATCCGCCTGATTGACCTCGACCACTTTGGAGAGCTTCAGTCACAGCGCGACCAAGACCTTTGAGGCTTATACCATTGTGCGTGAAAAAAGAAGAATCTTCAGCAGCGAGAAAAGAGTTAACCATTAAAGGGGGGATTTCTTCGTAACTGACTGGATATGAAATTTTTTCACCGAACTCGCCGACTAATTTATTATCTTTTGAGTAAACCTGTAATGGGATCGCGGCTGACGCAGTTTTAAGTTGTGCAATGTCAGGTAAACTAGGGGCAACAAAAAGATATAATCCATAAAATCCAATGGGAAGCGCCATCAATAACACAAGGAAAAGTGCAAAAAAAGGGTGAATTCGTCCAGCGCAAGATAGCTTTTTCATGACAAGTGCGTTTTAATACCGTAAGTCTTCGTTGCAACTGAGTATACCTAGAACACACAGGGATGACATCTTATTGCTTTTATTTGAAGTGTATATTGATTTATTTCTGTAAATATCTTGTATTGCCATAAAAGGCGTGTTATCACTAGTCATGATTATTTGTAACGAGATGTGGTAAACCTTTTATGATTGTGTAGACTTGTCGTTATTATTTTAATTTGACGTCAAGGTGCCTAAGACTAGGCGTTTTTTTCGAAAAACAAGTTTACGAATGTCGATAGAATAAGTTTTAGGTTGTTAGGTGAATTGCTTTTTCAGCATTTCAAATTTGGACAGAACAATAAAAGGGAATTAAACGTGCTTTCCTTTAGACGTAAACAAAATTCTAGTCTCGTGGGACTGGATATCAGCACAACATCAGTCAAACTCTTGGAACTGAGTATCCGAGATGGTCGATATTATGTTGAAAGCTATGCTTCTGAGGCTTTACCAACGAATGCCGTCGTTGAAAAAAACATCGCTGATGTTGAAGCTGTGGGTGAAGTGATTGCGCGTGTTGTATCGCGTGCGAAACCTCACTCTTCCAATGCCGCAGTAGCGGTATCAGGCTCATCAGTCATTACAAAACTCATTGATATGGAACCTGAAATGAGTGACGACGAGCGTGAAATGCAGATTCGATTGGATGCTGATCAATATATTCCTTATCCTTTATCGGAAGTTAATCTGGACTTCGAAGTGTTGGGTCCCTCTACGGTTGTACCAGGGCGAGTAAGTGTCCTTCTTGCTGCATCTCGTTCAGAAAATATTGATCAGCGTGTGGATGTTTTAGAAATCGGGAATCTGACAGCAAAAATCGTCGATATTGAATCATATGCAATTGAACGCGCGTTTGGTTTGATGGTTGATGCATTACAAGATGACCCGGATATCGTTGCAATTGTTGATATTGGTCATACCATGACAACATTGAATGTCTTACGCCAAGATCAAATTATTTATACGCGTGAACAGTTGTTCGGTGGTAAGCAACTTACTGAGGACATTCAGCGTCGATATGGTTTGTCTTTTGAAGAGGCGGGTCGCTCTAAAAAAGAAGGTAATTTGCCTGATGATTATGAGCCAGAAGTGTTGATTCCATTTATGGAATCCGTTGCGCAGCAGGTCACAAGATCTTTACAATTCTTTTTCTCATCTAGTCAATATAACGATGTGGATCATATCTTGCTAGCTGGTGGTAGTGCGAGCATTCCAGGTCTTGCACGTTTGATTCAAGATAAGTTGGGGAATCGTGTGAGTGTTGCTAACCCATTTACGCATATGGGTTTTGCGCCGCAGATTGATACGAATGCAATTGAAAATGATGCACCAGCGCTCATTATTGCCTGTGGACTTGCACTCAGGAGTTTTGATTAACATGGCACAAATAAATCTACTCCCTTGGCGCGAAGCGCAACGAGAGGAACGAAAAAAAGAATTTTTAACCATTAATATTGCAATATTTCTACTTGCGGCGGTATTAGCTGGTCTGATCTGGATGATCTTTAATCATATTTTGGATGATCAGCAGCAAGCAAATGCGCAGATCACGAGTGAAAATACTCAGTTGGATGCAAAATTAAAAAGTTTGTCTGGCCTTCAGGCACGACGAGATGAAATTATTGCTCGTATGAAGGTGATTCAGGACTTACAAGGACAACGACCTGTTGTTGTACGTATTTTTGATGAGTTACCTCGACTCACGCCTGCAAATGTCTATTTAACTAAATTTGCACGCGCTGGGGACAAGTTTACAATCGAAGGTCGTGCGCAAAGCCCAAATGATGTTTCTGAACTCCTGCGTAACTTGGAAAATTCGCCATGGTTTCGCAATGCATTTATGAACTCATTTCAGGGGGCGATCGTTGCTCCAGTACCTGGTGGAGTCGTAATGCGTCCTGAAGACAGTTATGGTAAGTTTGTAATTTCTGTTGACTTGGAGCTTCCGCAAGCTGAAGTTGCACCAGTGAATGGGGTGCAGCCTGCCGCTGTGCAAAATAAAATGGGAGCTGCATCATGATTAAGGATAGCGTAGCTTCAAAGAGTAAGGTGAAATTTTCTTTTGAAGATTTTAATGAAAGCTTTAAATCTTTAGATCCACAAAACATGGGGAGTTGGCCCCTTCCTGTAAAGTTTACGATATATGTTTTTGTTTTTGTTTTTGTTATAGCGCTAGCATATATGCTTCTCATTAGACCTGTACGTGATGAAATTGCTGCAGCAGAGAGTCAAAAACAAAGCTTACTGACCGAGTATCGAGAGAAAGACTCAAAGTTGCGTAATTTACAGCAATACCAGGGTCAAGTGGAGCAGATGGAGTCTACTTTTGGACAGTTATTGTTGCAATTGCCAAAAGAGACTGAAATCCCTGGTTTGGTAGAAGATATTAACTATACTGGTGTTGGGAGTGGTTTGCAGTTCGATAATATCAATGTCGAAAGTGAAGTAAAAAAAGACTTTTTTGTTGAACTGCCGATATCAATTAAGGGGCGTGGAGATTTTCATTCCTTTGGTGCGTTTGTAAGCGCTTTGGCGGCTTTACCAAGGATCGTAACAATCGATAATTTTGAAATTGCTCCTCTTCTAGAGAAATCGAAGTCTGAGATTCCAGTATTAGGTTTGACGATTCATTCGAAAACTTACCGTTATAATGATGCCTCTGCATCAAAGAATAATCCGCAAGGTGCTGCTGCGCCGTCAGGGAGTGCATCATGAGTTTAAAAGTGATGTGTGTGTCAAATCAAACAAGACGCTTGGTTTATCCTAGTGCAATGATGGGTCTGATGTTGAGTGTGATATTTGTCAGTGGATGTAGCTCGCGTGTTGATGGTGTGACTGCGGAAATGAAACAAATTCATGGTGAACCGACCTTACCCATTCCGCCAGCACCTGTGTTTCTTCCTGTTCCTACATTTACCTATGCGGCTCAAGGGTTACGTAGCCCATTTATTCAATCCAGTTTGGCTGAAGAATTGAAGGTGATGGCAGGTCGACATGTGATGCCTGATTTAAATAGGCCGCCACAGTTTTTAGAGCAATTTGCTTTAGAGAATTTGCTGATGCGTGGAACGATACATAACTTAAAAGGTCCCCTCTTTGGTTTAATTGAGGATCCTCGTGGCGGTGTCATGAGAGTACAAGTTGGTAATTATATTGGCAAAAACTACGGACGTATCGTCGGAATCACACCAACCCAAATTAATTTGGTTGAAGTTGTGCCAGACGGTAAAGATGGTTTTGTTGAGCGGCCACGCAGCCTGATCATGGCTGACACAGGCACATAACAAATTTTGAGGATAACAAGATGAACAATAGCAATATGATGAATCGGATGCTATCGAATTGGTTGGGTCTAGGGGTAAATCACATGGAAGTTATGAAGTTTGGTAAGGCGTTTCGTACTTTTGAGATAGTGCAAGCACTAAGATCAGACAAAAATAAGTCAATAGTTGGTAAAATTAATTACTTGTCTGTTCAGCTTGCCTTGGTGAGTGCTTGTGCTGTGGTTGTTCCTGCATATGCCGCAGAACAAGTTTTGTTGACTGGGATTAACACTGTCCCACTCTCCAATAGTGAAACTGAACTTCATATTGCATTTAATGGTGTCCCTCCAAATCCTCAAGCTTACCAGTTAGATAAGCCAGCTCGCTTAGTTGTAGATTTGCCTCATGCAAAAAGTGGATTAGCAAGTCGTTATCAAGATTTAGGTTCAGGTAATGCACGTAGTTTAGCAGTAGTTGATAATGCTGAAAGAACACGCCTGGTTGTTAACTTAAACCAAGCTTCTGGTTATTCAACGCGTGTTGAAGGTAACACTTTGGTTCTTAAAATCGGTGGCAGTAGGGAAAGTGTTCCTAATGCTTCGACGTCAACGACTACAGTTATGACGCCAATTGCGGGCAGTCGTCAGGTTGCTAATGAAGTGACCAATGTTGATTTTCGTCGTGGTGGTAGCGGTGAAGGTAATGTGTTGATTGAACTTAATAATCCAAATTCACCAGTCGATGTACAGCAACAAGGAACCAAAATTATTGCTCGTTTCTTGGGAACGAAATTACCAGAGCGGTTACGTCGCCGCTTAGATGTGAATGATTTTGCGACTCCAATTAAAACGATTGATGCCTATAACGAAGGTAATAATGGTGTACTGGTTATTCAACCTCAGGGCGATTTCGAATACTTATCTTATCAAGCTGATAATAAGCTAACGATTAGTGTGAAACCAATTGTGCAGCTTCGACCGTCAGTGATTAAACCCGTTGAATATTCTGGTCAGAAATTGTCGTTGAATTTTCAAGATATTGAGGTTCGTTCAGTATTGCAGTTGATCGCTGATTTTACGGGTCTTAATTTGGTTGCATCTGATACTGTTTCCGGCAAAATCACTATTCGTTTACAAAATGTTCCGTGGGATCAAGCATTAGATATTGTTTTGAAATCTAAAGGGCTGGATAAGCGCAAGAATGGTAATGTGATTATGGTTGCGCCTGCTGCTGAGTTAGCGGCACGTGAAAAACTTGAAATACAAAATAATCGTCAAGTCGAGCAACTAGCCCCACTAACAACACAATACCTGCAACTCAACTACGCGAAAGCGGATGATATTCTAACGCTTATTACGTCAGGAAAGAATGGAACGAGTAATGTTGGAAGTAGTGATAGTGACACGAATGTAGGTAGTTTATTGTCATCTCGTGGAACGGTCTCAATTGATGTTCGTACTAATACGCTAATTATACAAGACACGGCTTTAACGATTGATAAGATTCGTGATTTGATTACTCGTTTAGATGTACCCGTAAAACAAGTGATGATTGAGGCGCGTATTGTTCGAGCATCAGATAGTTTTAGTAAAGAACTTGGCGTCCAGTGGGGTGTTCTATCGCATGGTGTTGCGAGTCGTCCTAATTTGTTGGTGGGTGGTAAAGAGACCACACTTTTTGACTTAAGAGATCCAACCCTTTCTACAGTCAATGGTCAACCTTCTGCCAAGTATACAATCACTCGTCCTGATAATCTCAGTGTGGATTTGGCTGCGACTGGCACAGGTGCGAGTAGTATCGCATTGGGAATCATGAGTATTTCCGACATTATGCTTGATTTAACTTTATCTGCCCTTCAAGCAGATGGTAAAGGCGAAGTCATTGCTACACCTAAAGTACTGACTTTAGATAAGCAAAAGGCGCGGGTAGCGGCTGGAACACAGATTCCTTATCAGCAATCGACGTCGAGTGGAGCAACATCCGTCTCATTTATTAACGCGGAACTGAGCCTTGAAGTCACTCCGAATATTACGCCTGATGGTCGTGTCCAAATGGATCTTTTGGTGAATGCTGATAGTCCAGGGGATGCTGCTCCAAACGGACAGTTGACGATTAACACCAATCGCTTACAGACCAATGTCTTGGTAGATGATGGTCAAACTGTAGTGCTTGGTGGTATTTTCCAAAATCAAATTTCAAATAGTACGACTAAAGTTCCATTCTTGGGTGATTTACCGTACTTAGGTAGATTGTTCAAGCATACGCTGCAGTCTAACAACAAACAGGAAATGTTGATTTTTGTCACGCCACGTTTGGTTAATAACTCAAGTAAGAATCAATCTCCTAAACCTGCTCAATAGTAATCAGTGGGTGTTTTGGTATGGTTTTGACTCAAAGTGACCTTGCGCCTCACACGGTGCAAGGATCAGCTGAAAATAAATTATTTGAGGGTAATTTGTTTTTAGTTGGACCAATGGGGGCAGGTAAGACGACTGTAGGGAGGCATTTAGCTGACTTGCTTGGTCGTGCTTTCATTGATAGTGATCATGAAATTGAGCTTCGTACAGGCGCTACAATTCCTTGGATATTTGAGAAAGAAGGCGAATTAGGTTTTCGTTTACGTGAAGAGTCCGTGCTTGCTGAGTTGACTGCAATGAGTAACATTGTATTGGCCACAGGTGGTGGCGCTGTAACCAGTGAGCAGAGTCGACGATATTTGCATAGTCGTGGAACGGTTATTTACTTATATACACCAGTATCAATGCAGGTTGCACGGACTTCTAGAGATCGAAATCGTCCCTTACTGCAGACGAGTAACCCAGAGGTAAGGTTGCGAGAGTTGCTTGAGATCAGAGATCCACTCTATCGCTCTATAGCGCATCATGTTGTAATGACCTTGGATGGTTCGGCGCGAGAACTCGCACAAAAAATCATTCATCTTATCCAGCGAAACGATATAAAATAAGACACCCAATGCGGTGTTTTTTTATTTCTATTCCAAAAAATTAGTTTATCTATGAACGAGCCAATGATCCAAGCCAAAGCAATATCTGCAACTTACCCCGTGCAAACGTTAAATGTTGCATTGAATGAGCGTAGCTATCCTATATTTATCGGCAGTGATTTGTCTTTGACAGAGCATTTGTTGCCGTACGTTCATGGGCGTCAAGTGATGATAGTCAGCAACACGGTTGTTGCTCCATTATATTTGGCACGTTATGTTGATGTATTGCAAAGTGCGGGTAAGATCGTTGCGCAGTGCATTCTGCCTGATGGTGAGTCTTTTAAAACGTTGGATAGCGTCAATTTAATTTTTGATGCGTTGATGCAGCATCGCTTTAATCGTGATTGTGTGGTACTTGCTTTAGGCGGGGGCGTAGTGGGAGATATGGCAGGTTTTGCTGCTGCAAGCTTCCAGCGTGGTGTAGATTTTATTCAAGTGCCGACGACACTTTTATCTCAAGTTGATTCTAGTGTGGGGGGTAAAACGGGTGTCAATCATCCGTTAGGCAAGAATATGATCGGTGCATTTAAACAGCCAAAATTGGTTTTAGCGGACATGTCGTTATTGTCAACGTTGACTGATCGTGAGTTGTCAGCAGGTTTAGCTGAAGTGATTAAATATGCACTCATTAGTGATTTACCATTTTTAGATTGGCTAGAGGTTCATATTGGTCAACTTGTGGCACGTGATCCAATATTACTTTCTGAGGCGGTTTTCCGGTCTTGCCAGCATAAAGCACGGATTGTTGCTGCTGATGAACATGAACAAGGTGAGCGCGCATTATTAAATTTAGGTCATACTTTTGGACACGCAATAGAGTCGTTCATGGGATACGGCGCATGGTTGCATGGAGAAGCAGTGGCTGTTGGAATGTTGATGGCAGCTGATTTATCTTTAAGGCTTGGCTGGCTCAAAAAAATGGATGTGATGCGCATTCGGAATTTATTGATTGCTGCAAAATTACCAGTCATTGTACCAGAGATTGGTAGTGATGTTTTTTTACGCTTGATGGGTCAGGATAAAAAAGTATTAGATGGACAATTACGTTTAGTGTTGTTAAGTGAGATGGGGCGAGGAATTATTACAAGGGATTTTGATTTACAACTGCTGCTTCAGACATTGCAAAATAAAAATCCCGGGTTGGAGGCTGTATGAATTCGAGCTCATCTTGGCGGCATCGGTTTTATCCTGTTATCTGGTTGTTAAGTGGTGTGTCAGTCCTGCTTGCAAGTGCAATATTATGGATTTGGTTGCAACTGGCAGATCGCGTGATCAAGATACATTCTTTTGATGATTCTGGGCCAAAATCCGCCGCATCTAATCGATTTCCGATGGATTTAGGTAATTTGTCGAATATCGTTCCTGTGCTTGATTTGACTAAAATGGCTGCTAAACAGGACTCTACACATAGTGCTGAATTTAAGGCAGCCGCTTTTATTGCTCAGCATCAAAACGATTGGACATTACAATTGATGAATGTCTCGCAAGAAAGTGTGATTACTGATTTTTTGGCAAAACGTTCTGATAGAGCTCGTTTTCAGTATTTTCGATATAACAAAGGTGGAAGAGATGAAAGCTTTATCTTGACCTATAATGTATTTACTACTGTGCAAACTGCTATGGGTGCAATGCAAACGATGGATTTTGGCTTGCCAGCCAGTGTGAAGGCTTTTCCTGAGCGATTCTCTACCTATAAGCCTTTTGTGAGTGATAGTGATGAGCGTGTCAGTGATTCGATAGCGGCTCAACGCCAAGTTAATCTAAGGGCAGTTGCAATGCCACCGCCAACAGATGTGATCGAGGAAAAGCTGGCACAAATTGCAGCAACCACGATTGCTCTACCAGCAACAGTAAAAGTAGCAGATGGCTTTAGTGGTGAACCTGATGCGCTGCCTACTGAGTCAGCTATTCCAAACGCTTCCGGAGTTAAAACACG
>JACMMY010000292.1 GCA_014378805.1 Moraxellaceae bacterium | reverse complement strand
TTTGATTTGCCACAGCCATTCGGCCCCACAACTGCAGTAAGGTCATTTTTAAAGGTGAGTGTGGTTGGATGCACGAAGGATTTAAAACCTGCCAAACGCAGACTACGCAAACGCATAATCACCTCGTTTGAAGGTGAATATAAATAATAGTGGTGCAAAAAACAAAAGACTACGCAGTAGTTCAACACCACTGTTTTTATTGGTTTTTGAAGCGACCAAAAATCCGCGCAAGATTATTTTCCACGCCGTGAACGTTGCGCCCAAGCCAATTCGATCTGCTTCATCCGCGCCAAAGAATCTAAAACCAGATTGCGTAAATGACGACAAAAATCTTCCATAAAAACAGCAGACTGCTCACCTTTACGAATCATGATTGCATCAATAACTAATTTGAACAAATCATAGGCTTCTTGCAATTCACGCTTGGACGTATTCAAGGTCAAAAAATAACTACGACGAAATGCTGGCAATAAATTATCAAAAATATCGCGTAGATACGCATTACCGACCAGCGTATGAGTACTTTGTAAGAAGGCAAAAACAGTATCATAAAAATGTTCGATATCGCCTGCTTTCACATGTACGGACAGTTCTGCCAGCACAAGATTCATCCGCTCACCGTCGGTCTGACGCCATGTTTCACTGGTTCGGTGAACCATCGCGCCCAACATCAACGTGCCGGCTTCAAACAATGATTTAATTTGTTGTACTGATAGTTCAGAGACCATCGCGCCTCGGCGAGGATATATTTTAATTAAATAACTGCGTTCAAGAATCAACAATGCCTCGCGAACCGATCCACGACTCACATTCAAATCTTTAGCGATGCGTAATTCTTGGATCCGCTCACCTTCTACCAACTCACCAGTGATAATTTGCTCACCAATATGTCGTGCAATTTGTTCCGACAAACTTTCTGCAGCCAGAAATGCCATACAACTACCCCTAAGAACCATGCGCAAGGTAAACAAAGTGAGATATATTAGACCACAGGACAAAATTTATATTTAGATAAAACATCAAGAGGTTAATGTCGTTATTATATAAATTTGTCAATTCACTTATCGTCAATTTAAAGAGTCCAATACTGTTAAAGATTGCGAAATTGAGGTTTATGTACATTCTTATTTCACTCAGAATGATCCTCAAAACACATCGACAAACAAGACTTACAGAATTTTTAACAATAAGTTCAAAGATTTGTTTTACAGCTCCTACTATCGCAAAATTTAGCACAACTCCAATGTACAATTGTCAGACAATAGACACTAGAAAGCTAGCTTTATTGATTATTTTCCGATGAAAGACGATTTTGATCTGAAATTCAAGTCTATTCCATCACGCCAATCAATCAGACGTGTATAAATTTTTATATACATCTAAATAACAACAATCTGAATTTTTTATACGACAAATTTTTCACTAATGCGTATGCTTCGTTCATCGTAAAATTACATTTCATGAAGGATGAATAATCACGATGGAACATCTGATCCTAGGCGACCAATTACATGCAGCACTGAATGATTTAAACCTCCCAAAATTTGACATGATTGATTGGCAAGAAAGCACCGAATCAACGAATAATGACTGCAAGTTATGGGCGAGTCGTGGTGCGGTACGGGCACTGTCGATTAGTAATCATCAAACCGCAGGACGCGGTCAATCCAACCGAGTTTGGCAATCGCCAAAGGGTAATTTGTATTTATCATTGCTGACCGACCTACCCAGTCCAGTAGATGGTCGCTTAGCACTGGAAGTTGGACTCGCACTGGTCAACATGCCTATTTTGCAAAACCTTGAGTTATCTGTGAAATGGCCAAACGATTTATATGCGAATGGCGCGAAATGGGGAGGAATTCTCATTGAGCCTATTCATAGCCATAATATTGAACATGGCGTGATTATTGGTGTTGGCATTAATTTGCAGCCCATGCAGGTCAGCGTTTCAGATCGAACAGTGACTGACCTAAACACACTTTTAGATCAGTCAGAGGTCAAAAAAATTGATCTTGTGCAATTGGCGGTTGGTGTGATTCAAGCGTTGCAATCCGCAATTGATTCATTTTTAAAAGACTCTCCACAACTTCCCCATCGTTTTCTGCCTTATGATGCATTGGCAAATAAAGCGATTCAAATCACTCAACCAGAACAACCTCCTCTCTTCGCGCGGGCGGTCGGAATTGCCGAAGATGGTAGTTTGCAAATCTCAACGGTACACGGCATAGAACAGCTTTATAGTGGGCAAATTCGTGTAATGGATTAAAAAATATGTAAGGGCGTCCCTTGTGGTCGTCCTGACAATATATCTTTAATCTGATGTAGATCTGCTTTACTCGACTTCCCCCAATACACGATATTTTTTTCGGGATAAATAATCACTTGCGTTGCGCCTTCATATCTTAAACGCCATTAATGTTCATTATTTTTTCGACCCGCGCTGGCGTTGATTTCACATGGGTATTATTGAAGAGGTTATGGATAAGAATTTCTGACAGGAAATCAGTTCATGCTTGCTTTTATAGTCATCCAGATCACTCTTTGAATGATTGTTTCCGGATTATTTTTATCAATTTATACAGTACTCACTTGCTCATTTTGAACAACTCAAGACCTCACTTACAAACATTTGATTTAAAATAATTTTAATATTTTTTCAAATCCTAATCAGTTGCTTTTCAACTGCACATCATGACCATTTAGCTCATTTTAATCGTCATTCAACAAAGAATCAAAATCAAATTATTGTATGATGCACGCTCTAGGATCAGAACGATAGCGTAGTATAAGGAAGACAACGTCATGCTTGATATTACCGCTATCATTGATAAAAACAAGGTTGGCTCGCTGCAAATAGGATTGCTTGTGCTTTGTGGGGTTTGCCTCATTATGGATGGCTTTGACGTCCAAGCCATGGGTTATGTCGCACCGACTATTATTCAAGAATGGCAGATCAATAAAGCCACTTTAGGTCCTGTATTCGGCGCTGGATTATTTGGCATGCTGGTTGGATCACTGGCACTCAGTGTGGTTGCTGACAAGCTTGGTCGCCGCCCAGTTTGATTGCCGCAACATTATTTTTCTCGCTCTGCATGCTTGCAACGAGTCGTGTGACTTCGGTTAATGAACTATTGTTAATGCGTTTTATGACTGGGATCGGTCTGGGTTGCATCATGCCAAACGCGATGGCATTGGCGGGAGAATATAGCCCTTACAGTCTGCGTGTCACGCTGATGATGGTCGTTTCATGCGGATTTACGATGGGAGCCGCACTCGGAGGATTAGTATCCGCTATATTGATTCCTCTCTTTGGCTGGCAAGCTGTGTTCTATGTTGGTGGATTACTTCCACTGTTCATTGCACTCCTGATGTATTGCTTTTTACCAGAGTCCTTGCAATTTCTAGCCTTGAATAATAAGCATAATAGACATACTGATCAAATAAATATCACGCTCAAACGGATTGATTCGAGTATTCAGATTGACAATCACATGCGATATGAGGTTTGTGAAGCACCCAAAAAAAGTGTGCCTATTCTTGAATTATTCAGACATAGTAGAACAACAGGGACATTGCTATTCTGGGGGATTAACTTCATGAATCTACTCAACTTATACTTCTTATCTAACTGGCTACCCACTTTAATTAAAGATACTGGGTATTCGACAACAACCGCCGTGTTAGCTGGTACTTTACTCCAAGTTGGAGGTGTCATCGGCACGTTTACACTGGGAAGACTGATTGATAGATTCGGCTTTGTACCCGTATTAGTCACTTCATTCTTGATCGCAGTGGTTTCAATTGGCTTGATCGGCCAACTTTCAGCATCACTGACGTTCCTCTTTGTCGCAATCTTTATTGCTGGTTTTTGTATTGTTGGTGGTCAACCTGCCGTTAATGCATTGGCAGCAAGCTACTATCCTAATGCGCTCAGGGCAACGGGCATTGGTTGGGGACTAGGGATTGGTCGCATCGGTTCGATTATTGGCCCAGTGCTTGGCGGACAATTAATCAGCCAAAATTGGACGTCTGCATCGCTGTTTCTTGCCGCAGCAGTACCAGCATTTATATCTGCAATGATGATGTTAGGAATGCGCGAAGTCGATCAGATTATTTTAAAATCCAAACCATCACCCTGATGATGGTTATTTATCCATACCCTATTAATGATAAGCGGCTGTTTGCATTTCATTCAGCCATTTCTGACGCTGGTCTAACGCATGCAATAATTCTTGGCGAATTTTCGCAGCACTCACATACTTTTCGCCATGAAAGCGAACCATTGGGATACCCGCACTGATGAGTGCCTTATCTTTTTTTAAATCCGCCTTCATCCGACCTGCATGGTCATGCGACCAATCATCCAATTCAATCGCCACTAAAACATGCTGTGCATCTCGATCCACAAGGACATAATCGACACTCATCCGATTAATCCGATTAAACCAAAATTTTTCATCTTCCTCATCGCTACATTCAATAAGTCGCGACAATCCAACTTGAGAAAAGATTAAAAACTCAGGAACGGCTTGTTTGAGTTGATGAAAGAATCGAACCTCAGCATCGGTCATAAAGTTGCGCGGCATAAACGGCCAAACATCTAAATCATCGCCACGGACAGGCTTCGCCACCTCGGTCTGGCGACGACGCGAACCAGACAGGAGTAGGATAAAAAATAATGAAAGTATAACAATTAAGATGTAGGTGGTTGCCAATTAGATACCCATGCGCCTTTGATATTTAAGCTGCTATCTTGCTCAATTTTACTCTTAGTCGTTGATGCAGCTGCGGTGTCTTTTTCGGGGCCAACCAAAACGCGTACGCCTTTGTTGGTTGTACTGGTACGAACTTTATAGCCCTTAGCGCGTAATTGCGCGACCATCGAATCGGCTTTTGCTTGAGATTCAGCCATTGCAACCTGTACCATAACCAAGGTTTTGGGTGCCACTGTCGTCGTTGTCGCAGTAGGCGCAAGCGTACCCTCTAACAAAGCACGGGCTCGCGCAGCATCTTTAATTTTTTGTGCATCGGTTAATACGGGTGTTTTACCGCCATTTGCAGCATTTAACTTATCTAATTTGGCTTGTAGTAAAGCTGCTTCACGCTTATTTTTTTCAACTTGCGCTTGCAACGCGGTGAGAGATGCTGACTTCTCATCCGATTCTGGAGTTTCACCGCGTAGCTTGGCGCGCTCAGCTTTCTCCGCTTGAATAATTTTTAGTTTTGCAGCTTTTAGTGTCTCAAGCTTTTCTTCTGCTGCATCTAATTTATCTTGTTTCTCTTTGGCTAATTTTTCTTTCAGCTGCTTCGCTTCTAATGCTTTCTTGGCTTCCAAAGCATCCAGTTTAGCTTGTTTCTCTTCGGCTAATTTTTCTTTCAGTTGCTTCGCTTCTAATGCTTTCTTGGCTTCTAAAGCATCGAGTTTGGCTTGCTTTTCTTTTGCCAATTTATCTTGACGTGCTTTTAGTTCCTGAAGATGGCGCTCTTTTTCAGCAGCCATTTGAGTTTTTTCAGCAGACTCTCTCAAGGCTTTTGCTTTTGCCGTTTTTTCGGTGGCTTGGGCAACTGCTTGCTGCGTTTGATCGTGTTTATCCGCTGCAATTTGTGCGCGTAGTCGCGCCTGTTCAGCCTGATCTTGCGCGGCAAGTCGACGCTGTTCTGCCTTTTTCTGAGCAGCCTCTTGTACTGGATCATCCATAGATGCGACAGGAGTATCAGGTGCGGCAGGATCGGTAGAGGTCAGGGCATCATTTTTTGCATTACGCGCATTTAATCGAGCCACTTGCTCAGCGGCGACTTTACGCGCAGAGTCTGCTTCTGCTTGCTGTTGGCGGGCTAGGAACTCGGCAGTACGCGCCTCTTGTTCTGCAACTTTTTTCTCGCGCATATCATGTTGTGCGGCCAGTAATTTACGCTCGGTATCCACATCGACCGCTAAAGGCGTTAGCTGAACAGATTGCTCTGCCCCATCCTCAGTACCCACACTTCGATTGCTTATATCCGACTCTGCCAGACTGTCCGTCGACTGACTCTGTCCACCAATCCGATGTGTCGGTTCAAGATTCAGTGTTTTTTCAACAGGCGCGCCTCGTGGCGATGGATTATCTTTTTGGCCATTACCCTGAAATAAAAAACTTGCAAGGAGCGCACTGCCACCGAGCAGAATGATACCGCCCATCCAGCGTTGTTGATTTGCACTCATGTTTGCAGTCTCCCCACCCATATTTATTGTTGGTTTTAACCAAAATTATTGATTTACATACAATCGTAAAAGATCATCAAATCAAGCACTGACCGACGACATCACCTTATTTTTACAGCAAGCGCCCATCATTTTGAATCTGCTGATAGACTGCTTCAAGGGTATAAAATGACCCCCAAGCCAGCATCAGATCGTCATCGGCTACTCTCTGGCTTGCACCGACTAAGGCCATACCGATAGTCGGATAAAAGCTCACATTGACATCTTTTAGAGCAGTTTCTAGCTGCAAGCGCGATGCCGCTCGCGGTACATCAAGTACCGCAACATGCCAATGATCAATGACACTTCGCCCCATATCGACCACAGCATCAATATCTTTATCCGCAAGCATAGAGAATATAGCATGAATATGGTGCGTTACATGTTTTTTACGGTAGGCAAAAAGCTGTTCTAATAAAAATTTTACACCATGTGGATTATGCGCCACATCGGCGATCAAGCGTTTTCCATGAAAAAACCGCTGTTCAAATCGTCCAGCAAGTTTAGCATTTTGAATGCCTTGTGTAATTTCATCAATCTGAAGTGGTATCTGACTGGCAAGAACCGCCGTTACAGCACTGCACACATTGGCCAATGCTAAAAACGCATTTGGCAAAATAAACGTATAAGCAGCACTGGAATAAACGGAGGATTGTGTCTTATTTTGCTGCGTTACATGTACGCCATGAGAATCACTTTCACCCGCCATGCCTTGCCAAAAAAAATCTTGTCCCAACTGATAAATGGGGCAACCTAATGATTGCGCATGTTGGCGGATACTGTTCGGCATGTCCGCATCGCCAAAAATCAACGGAATATTGGGACGTAAGATTCCAGCTTTCTCAAAACCAATTTGTTCGCGATTATCACCCAGCCATTCGACATGATCGATACCAATATTGGTAATGACCGCAACCGTTGGATCAATTAAATTGACCACATCTAAGCGTCCACCTAAACCAACTTCCAGCACCCAAACATCACACTGCTGCTGTTTGAAAATCACAAATGCTGCAAGCGTTGTCGCTTCAAAAAATGATAACGTTAAGTCACACGCTACTCGTGCCGATTCAACATCGACGAACGCATTGATGAGAATTTGACTGTCGACAGGTATGCCACCTAAACGGATGCGTTCATTAAAATATTGAATATGAGGCGACTGATATAAGCCGACTTTTAGACCAGCCGCTTGATAAATCGAAGCGATGACGGTCGTGGTTGAACCTTTGCCATTTGTTCCTGCGACCGTCACCACAGGCACTTGTGGATATAAAATTTCTAATTTTTCAGCGACAGGACGGACACGCTCAAGCCCCATATCAATCGCAGTGGCATGAATCGTTTGCCAATAATCCAGCCACTCGTCTAAAGAACTTTGCGCATTCAATATTTTAGTAGATTGACTCATTAAATCAGGCAGCAATGTTTAAGAGTTTATTGAGCAATCGTTCAATCGTGGTTTTCATGTCACGACGATGAACAATTTGATCGACGACACCATGCTCAAGCAAATATTCAGCACGTTGGAATGGTTCTTGTAGCACTTCACGCACCGTTTGTTCAATGACGCGCTTTCCTGCAAACCCAATCATGGCTTTCGGTTCAGCAAGATGAATATCACCCAACATCGCCAATGAAGCCGTGACTCCACCATAAACAGGATGGGTTAAGACCACGATATAAGGTAACCCAGCCTCTTTAAGGCGTTGGATTGCCGCTGCAGTTCGCGCCATTTGCATGAGTGACAACAAGCCTTCCTGCATACGCGCACCGCCAGATGCTGCAAAACATACCAAAGGCTGTCGCGCTTTTAGTGCAGTTTCGGCAGCGAGTACAAAGCGATCCCCAACGACTGAACCCATTGAACCGCCCATAAAATCAAACTCAAAGGCACACGCGACCAAAGACAGTTTATTCAACTGACCTTGCATCACAACGAGCGCTTCGCTTTCGCCTGTTTTATGTTGCATTGCTTTCATGCGTTCTGGATAAGGCTGACTATCAACAAAATGTAATTGATCGCCAGCAACAAACTCTTGACCTAATTCTGCATCAACATAATCAAACAGTGTTTCCAAACGCATACGCGCGGACATTTTTAAATGTCCATCGCAGTGTGGACAGACATACAAGAACTCAAACAATCGGTTTTTCACAATCTCATCACCACACGCAGGACAAGCCATCACGGCAACATTGTCACGCGGTGCAGGTGCGACTACTTTTTTGGCGATGCTAGGCACGGCTCGTTGCTGCCAAGTGGCATTCGTAACCGTCGCGCTTTCAACTGTGCTTGTAACCGAGTTGTTTATTGTCATGCT
>JACMMY010000291.1 GCA_014378805.1 Moraxellaceae bacterium | reverse complement strand
GAAGCCGTTGATGATGTGCGTTCTGCGGTTTCTCGGATTCGTTCTGATCTGCCTTCTGATGTGCGCGACCCAATCGTGACCAAAGTGGATCTAGCAGGGCAGCCGATACTGGCATTTACCATTGATTCCAAACGAATGGACCCAGAAGCACTCAGCTGGTTTGTGGATAATGATGTCAGCCGTAAGCTGCTGGCGGTGCGTGGTGTGGGTGCAATCAACCGTGTAGGTGGTGTGAATCGTGAAATTCAGGTTGCACTCGATCCAGTCCGTTTGCAAGCGTTGGGAGCAACAGCTGCTGATATTTCTCGTCAACTCCGCCAAGTACAGAGTGAAAGCGCGGGCGGTCGCGTCGACTTAGGCAGTAGTGAGCAGCCTGTTCGAATTGTTGCAACGGTCAAATCTGCGCAGGAAGTTGCCGCACTCGAATTGATGCTCAGTGATGGTCGAAAAATTCGTCTTGACCAAGTGGCAACAGTAAAAGATACCATTGCAGAGCCACGATCAACTGCACTGTTGAACGGCAAAACGGTTGTTGGCTTTGAGGTATCGCGGAGTCGTGGCGAAAGCGAAGTGACTGTGGGCGCAGCCGTACAAACTGCGCTCAAAGAGCTCAAAGCCGAGCATCCTGATATTGAATTGCATGAGGCATTTAACTTCGTCGAACCTGCGGCCGAAGAATATGTGGGTACAATGCATTTGCTGTATGAGGGCGCATTGCTCGCGGTTTTGGTCGTGTGGTTATTTTTGCGCGATTGGCGTGCGACCTTTGTGTCTGCGGTTGCATTACCGTTGTCGGTGATTCCTGCTTTCATTGGTATGCATTACATGGGGTTTTCGATCAACGTCGTGACTCTATTGGCCTTATCTTTGGTCATAGGGGTCTTGGTTGATGATGCAATTGTCGAGATTGTAAATATCGTTCGGCATTTGCGTATGGGTAAAACGGCCTACCAAGCGGCTATGGAAGCAGCCGATGAAATTGGGCTGGCGGTGATTGCTACGACATTTACGCTGATCGCCGTATTTCTGCCCACTGCATTTATGAGTGGCGTACCAGGGAAGTTTTTTAAACAATTTGGTTGGACGGCGTCGTTTGCTGTATTTGCCTCGCTCGTTGTGGCGCGGGTACTGACACCGATGATGGCAGCATATATTCTCAAACCTCTCGTCAACGTGCATAAAGATCCATCATGGATGCGGTTATATCTTAAAGCCGCGGATTGGTCTTTGCAGAATCGGTTAATCACGGTTATTGCAGCGGGTCTGTTCTTTGTTGGTTCGATCATGCTGATTCCACTTTTGCCGACAGGTTTTATTCCACCCGATGACAACTCGCAAACACAGGTTTACTTAGAACTTCAACCGGGTTCAACATTGGCACAAACAGAACAGGCTGCTGAGCAAGCGCGACTGTTGATTGCAAAAGTCGATCATGTTCAAAGTATATATACCACCATTGGGGGCGGCTCTGCAGGGAGTGACCCATTTGCAGGTGGCGGTACAATAGAGACTCGTAAAGCGACACTGACCGTGCTGCTTTCACCGCGTGGCGAACGTCCCAAAAAACAACCGATTGAAAATAATATCCGCGCGGCACTTGAAGCGCTGCCAGGTGTTCGTAGTAAAGTAGGTTTAGGCGGTTCTGGGGAAAAATATGTGCTTGTGTTGACGGGTGAAGATCCAGTTGCACTGCGAACTGCTGCAATTTCTGTTGAAAAAGACCTCCGTACTATCAAAGGTTTAGGGAGTGTTGCATCGAGTGCGAGCCTGATCCGTCCTGAAGTGGTCGTTCATCCTGATTTTGCGCGTGCCGCCGATCTTGGTGTAACCAGCACCGCCATTGGTGAGACACTCAGGATTGCCACTTTAGGTGATTATGACGTGGCTTTGCCGAAGCTTAATCTGTCACAACGGCAAATTCCGATTGTTGTTCAACTGGATGCAGCCGCTCGGAAAGACTTAAGCGTGCTAGAGCGTCTCAATGTCCCAAGTGCAAATGGTGCCGTCATGCTTGGGCAAGTGGCTACGCTTGAGATGAACAGTGGTCCAGCGATCATCGATCGCTATGATCGCTCACGTAATATTAATTTTGAAATTGAATTATCTGGCTTGCCGCTCGGTGATGTCAAAACAGCAGTGGGGAAGCTCCCCGCCATTCAAAATCTGCCTCCAGGTGTTTCTGTGATTGAGATTGGTGATGCTGAAGTGATGGGCGAACTGTTTGCTAGCTTTGGTCTTGCCATGCTGACAGGAGTACTGTGTATTTATATCGTGCTGGTCTTGCTCTTCAAAAAATTCCTGCACCCGATCACCATTCTTTGCGCGCTACCGCTGTCTCTTGGTGGCGCATTCGTCGGTTTGTTGATTGCGCAAAAAAGCTTTTCTATGCCGTCACTCATTGGTTTGATTATGCTAATGGGAATTGCCACCAAGAACTCTATTTTGCTGGTCGAATATGCCATTGTTGCGCGGCGAGACCACAATATGACGCGTATTGCTGCACTCTTGGATGCTTGTCATAAACGCGCGCGCCCGATCATCATGACGACGATTGCGATGGGTGCTGGGATGTTGCCGATTGCGATTGGGTTGGGTTCTGCTGACCCCAGTTTTAGATCGCCAATGGCGGTTGCGGTGATTGGTGGTTTAATTACCTCGACGATCCTGAGTCTGTTGGTTATTCCGTCTGTATTTACTTATATTGACGATCTTGGCAATTGGTTTGGGCGGATGCTTGATCAATTACGTCAACGTGGGAAGCAAGATTAAGTGTTATTGCTTTGAAGTCTTCCCCATTAGGGTAGGGGAAAGATTTAGAAGGGGGTGATTTTGATTTTGCTAAAAACCATCCCCATCCCAGCCTTCCCCTTGAAAGGGAAGGAAACAAGAATCCACTGTCTGATGGTTATACAAGAATGCCCTGATCGGATGCGAAAAGGGCATTCTTGCTATGCAATACCCAGCAGCAACTCGAGTACAATTTTGCTGCCGACAAAGCCAATTAAAAGCAGACCAAATCCCAATAAGGTAAATTTAATCGCACGCTGACCGCGCCAACCCATTCGCCAGCGTCCAAATAATAAAATACCAAACATTAACCATGACAAAATACTAAAAAACGTCTTATGGACAAGATGTTGAGCCAGTAAGTTTTCCACCGATATAAAGCCAAGAAACAGTGCAACTGTTAATAAAACAAAGCCTAACAACAATAAATCAAACAATAATGATTCCATTGTTTGTAAGGGGGGAAGTATAGAGACCCAGATGCGATTTACACTTTTATGTTTTAATTCGCGGTTCTGTACATGGAGTAAAACGGCTTGAATTGCCGCCATAAACAAGACGCAATATGCCGCCAATGACAATACGATATGCCATTCTAAGCCATCTCCCATTTGTGATAATGGTTGATAGGGCACCCGCCATAAAGCGCCGACAACGAGACCAAATGTCGCAACAGGAATTGCCAAAATATTAAGTGCGAGAACAGGTCGGTAGGTACTGAAAACCAATGTCAGTGTGAGCATGAGCCAACACGTCAATGATAAAATATTAAATAAATTAAAGTCGATACCCACTGGCGTGATTAGATTTGGGATTAAAATATAAGCGTGAAGCGTCGCAGCAATCACCAATAACGTTAAACTGAGATGGTACCGAGGCGGTTGTTTTTTCCAAAGATATAACAATAAATGCCAAAACACACCGACATAGAGTAGGAGCACGGTCATCAGCGCGACAAACTGTATCTGGGTGAGTGCGACTGCATCTGCTGAAATATTCGTTGCGATATTGAGGCTATTCATGCCGAGGATTCATCTTTTGTAATCTAAGGGGTATAAAGCGATGTAAGTATCTTACTCGAACACTGGTTAAAGTGCATCGCTGTATGATTCTGCAATCATGATAATAACGAATAAGTCTCTTTTTAAATCAAAAAATCGTTTTTTCATCAACTATTTTGTCTTGTTTTGATGGCGTATTCTGTATTGTTTTTATGCATTCCGCGAATCTTTACTTGCCGCGCGATTCGATGCTGTCTAATGCCACGTGAATACGCTAAAATAGTTCAATGAAGTGATTTGGCACAGGGAAGTCTTCGCGTAAAGACTTAAGTTAGTTTTTTAGAATTTCCAGATTCGTTATTTTAGGCTTAGACAACATGTTTGATACGTTAACCGACCGCTTAACTCAGAGCCTTCGCAATATTTCAGGTTCAGGACAACTTACCGAAGACAATATTAAAGATACGTTACGTGAAGTGCGTATGGCACTTCTTGAAGCTGATGTGGCTTTGCCTGTCACACGCGAGTTCATTGAAAAGGTAAAAACCGAAGCACTCGGGCAAGAAGTTTTAAAACAACTGTCTCCAGGCCAAGCCTTTGTCAAAATCGTTTTTGATCAATTGACTTTGATGATGGGTTCAGCCAATGAGACCCTCGATTTAAGAGCAAAGCCGCCAGTTATTATTTTGCTCGCTGGTTTGCAAGGTGCGGGTAAAACCACCACCGCAGGTAAACTCGCTCGTTTCTTAAAAGAACGTCAAAAAAAGAAAGTCATGACCGTTTCTGCTGACGTCTATCGTCCAGCGGCGATTGAGCAGTTGCGCAGTGTATCTGCTGATGTCGGTGCGTTGTTCGTTCCATCGAGTAGCGATGAAAAGCCGCTCGCGATTGTGCTACGTGCGATTGAACAAGCGAAAATTCAGTTCGCGGATGTGTTGATCGTCGATACGGCAGGACGTTTGCACGTCGATGCGTCGATGATGGATGAAATTAAAGAATTACATGCAGCCATCAACCCAACTGAAACCTTGTTTGTTGTCGATTCAATGACGGGTCAAGATGCGGCAAATACTGCTAAAGCCTTTAACGATGCTTTGCCATTGACTGGCGTAATCCTGACTAAGACTGACGGTGATGCGCGCGGTGGTGCAGCATTATCAGTTCGTGCGATTACAGGTAAACCGATTAAGTTCCTAGGGATGGGTGAAAAGCTCGATGCACTCGAGCCATTCCATCCAGAACGTGTTGCGCAGCGTATTCTCGGCATGGGTGACGTATTGTCATTGGTCGAAGAAGTTGAACGTAACATTGACAAAGAAAAAGCCGAAAAGATGGCGAAAAAGCTGCAAAAAGGCGGCAAGTTCAATCTCGAAGATATGATGCTCCAGTTCGAACAAATGCGTGCGATGGGCGGCATGGCTGGATTCTTGGATAAGTTGCCAGGCATGAGTGGTAGCGGTATGCAGCAAGCAGTTCAAGATGCTAAGCCTGAAGCGCAGTTAAAAAAAATGGAATCCATTATTCAATCCATGACCCTGAAAGAGCGCCGCGATCCAGAGCTGATTAATGCCAGTCGTAAACGCCGTATTGCGTCGGGTTGTGGCATGGAAATCCAAGACGTAAATCGTTTGCTTAAGCAGCACGATCAAATGGCAAAGATGATGAAGAAAATTGCTAACCCAGCAGGCATGATGAAAATGGTGAAAGCCATGAAAAACTTAGGCGGCGGTGGTATGGGCGGCGGTGCTGGAATGGGCGGTGGAGCAGGGCCACTGTTCGGCGGAAAATAAGTTGGTTGCCAATAAAGGCTTTTGAAATAAAAAAATCCCCCTACTGATTAGTCGGGGGATTTTTTTATTAGCTAGCGAAAAGTATAGGCCTAAGAATGTGGGAATAATCCCCAGATAAATGTTGCACTGAAATACATTACCGCACACAGCCAGAATAAAACAAAGACTCCAATCAAATCAGGAATCCGTAACCATAACCAACTGACGACAGGATTCCGCCAAAACGCTGAGGTTTGCTGGCGTGTTTCGAGCATGCGATGCAGAACGGGATGGTCAATATGATCCGTGGTTTGAATGCCATGAACTTCACGCAAATGTGTATGCACAATGTCTAAAGCTTTGCGACTTGGTCGAATAAAAATATCAGACAAATCACCAATCACTGGAATCCAGCCAACCCCTAAATCAATGAGTGTCAATTTGAGTGCAGGCAAGAGTTTGTTGATCGGTACGCCAATCTGCCAAGCACGAAAGATTGCAACTAAGGTTAATCCCATCCCTGCGATATCGCCGACCACAGGAATTGTACCAATTGCGCCATCAAGCCCTACACCTTGGCGAGTAAATGGAATGCGCACGAGGCTATCCATCGCGTTGGCGTAGGTTGCGAGTTGACGTTCAAGGATGAGCGCTTCTGATTTAGTCACTGCTTTAGGCATGAATGAACCGTTACTTTAAAAATTATAAAACAGCCAGCGCAGCGGTGTAATTTGGCTCATCACTGACATTGTTGACTAGTTCTGCATGTAATACGTTATTATTTTCATCCAAAACGACCACTGCACGCGCTGCTAAGCCAACCAATGGACCTGCTGAAAATGTCAGACCATAGTTGGTGATAAATTCAGGATGGCGGAATGTCGATAGATTAATGACGTTCTCGATCCCTTCTGCACCGCAAAAACGCGATTGAGCAAAAGGTAAGTCTGCTGAAATACAGAGGACGACAGTATTATTAATTTTACTGCTTTGTTCATTGAACTTACGAACAGATGCTGCGCAGGTTGGTGTATCGACGCTTGGGAAAATATTGAGAACTTTTCGTTTGCCTGCATAAGCTGCGAGCGTGACATCATTGAGGTCTTTTGCTGTGAGGTTGAAGTCTGGTGCGGCTGAACCTTTTGCAGGTAGGTCGCCGATCAAGTTGATTTCGTTGCCGCCTAATAGAACTGTTGCCATTTCGATATTTCCTGTTGTTGGAATTTGAGATCCTTATCCTATCTCAATTTGACATGGCTGGTAGATTGATTTGATTACATTACTGTTAAGAGAAATTGCATAAGTGCGATTGGGTGTGATTTTATTGAAATAGTAAATTTAAAGAAGTAGGGTGGGGTTCTACCCCAGCGATTTTCGTGGCGTAAAAAAGCTGGGGCAAGCCCACAGCCTACGCAAGCTAGCATCATTCTAGCTTTGCCACAATTGGCTAACCGATGATCCCAATAGTTGTTCAAATTTTGCAATAACTTCTGGCTTTAACCAAACGCCATAATATGGACACTCCTCTTCATTCTCCCAATATTCACTGCCATTGGGTTCTAATGCTCCAAGTTCAAATTTTGTAAAACCAGCAAGAGTTGGATCAAACTTGAGATCGATTATCTGTGTTTTAGTATGACAACATGGCATAGTTATCTTAATTGGCTGATAATCTTTTTCGTATTCATAAGCTTTATCCCACCAATGCCCAGCCTCACTACGTTCACCTGATTCCTTTTCAAAGAACACAAGGCGAGTTTTACATAATGGGCATGTGACAGATTCATAATCGTGTCCCAAGAGTTGTACACCCTTTGATAGGTGGCAACAATAGCCTCCACGTGCATTAGGTAGTGGAGAAACGATCTTAAAAAATTCCAACGCAGCTTGTTGTTGTTCGGGTGTTGGGCTATACAAAGGATCTGTTGTAATTATTGAATAAGTTCTTTCACCCACGTTAATATCCTTTTATTTAATATAGAAATATTTGAAACCACAAAGGCTTAAATTATCATAATAATTTGGTGATTATAAACCAAGGTTTTACTAATTTTATTAATAAAAAAGCCCTCAAATGATGAGGGCTTTTTTACAACTGTTTTAAAGCAGCAAATTACATCATGCCGCCCATACCACCACCCATGCCGCCCATGTCAGGCATTGAGCCTTTGTCATCGACTGCATCAGTAATCATCGCTTCAGTCGTCAACATCAGACCTGCAACAGACGCTGCATGTTCAAGTGCTGAACGCGTTACTTTAGCTGGATCGAGAATACCCATTTCGATCATGTCGCCGTATTCGCCAGTCGCTGCGTTGTAACCGAAGTTGCCTGTGCCATTTTTAACAGCATTGACAACAACAGAAGCTTCTTCGCCAGCGTTGGTCACGATTTGACGTAATGGTGATTCCATTGCGCGGCGTAGAATGTTGATACCAGCAGTTTGATCATCGTTGATGCCTTTGAGGCCATCAAGCGCAGAAACTGCGCGAACCAGCGCAACACCACCACCAGCAACAACACCTTCTTC
>JACMMY010000290.1 GCA_014378805.1 Moraxellaceae bacterium | reverse complement strand
TGCTCAACCACAAGAACGGTATTACCCAAATCACGTAAACGTACTAATGTGCCGAGCAGACGTTCATTATCACGCTGATGCAAACCAATCGACGGCTCATCGAGCACATACATCACACCCATGAGGCCTGCGCCAATTTGCGACGCCAAACGAATCCGCTGTGCTTCACCGCCAGATAACGTATCCGCAGATCGTGCAAGGCTTAAATAGTTCAAACCCACACTGACCAAGAACTGCAAGCGCTCCCGAATTTCTTTAAAAATCTTATCGGCGATTTCGCCTTTCGCGCCTGAAAGTTGTAAGTCTTGATAATACTGTGCCGCTGCGCCAATCGATTTTTGCACGATTTCAGGCAACGCCACGTCGGCAACTTTCACATTGCGCGCAATTTCATTCAAACGTGAACCCGCACAAACGTCGCACGGCGCATTGGATAAATATTGTGCCAGTTCATCACGCACTAAATTACTTTCCGTCTCTTTATAGCGACGCTCTAAGTAAGGTAATACGCCTTCAAACACCATTGTGCGTTTTTGATTACGACCCCGTTCATCGGTGTAATGAAAATCAATCTTATCGCGCCCAGAACCCTGCAAGATAATGCCTTGCTTGGTTTCATCGAGTGTTTGCCACGGTGCATCCATATCAATCTGATAATGCTCAGCAACCGTCGTCAGCATTCTAAAATAATACGGACGTTGCTTATCCCAACCGCGAATCGCACCTTGATTCAGCGACAATTCATGGTTATGAATCAGCTTTTCAGCCGTGAAATGACTACGATGACCTAAACCATCACAAACGGTACATGCGCCAGCAGGATTGTTGAACGAGAATAAACGCGGTTCTAAATCACCGACTGCACGATCACAGGTTGGGCAGCTATGGCGTGATGAAAAGGTTTGATCAGGATGTTTGGTGCCATCCTCAGCCGTATCCATCCAGCTCAGCAATGCCAAGCCATCACCCAAACGCAGTGTCGTTTCAAACGATTCAGCTAAACGATTACCCAAATCTTCGCGCACTTTAAAGCGGTCAATCACCACTTCAATGGTATGTTTTTTCTTTTTGTCTAAATCAGTAACATCATCCAAATCAACCAACACGCCATCGACACGCGCACGGACAAAACCTTGCGCACGCAGTTGTTCAAACAACAACGCATGTTCGCCTTTTCGATCACGCACGACTGGTGCCATCAGCATCAGCGCTGTGCCTTCTGGCATAGCTTTAACGCTATCGACCATTTGGCTGACTGTTTGTGCAACCATCGGTAAATCATGTTCTGGGCAATACGGCGTACCAACACGCGCATAAAGCAGGCGCAAGTAATCGTAGATTTCAGTGATGGTACCAACGGTCGAACGTGGATTATGGCTCGTCGATTTTTGCTCAATCGCAATCGCAGGCGACAAGCCTTCGATGCTATCGACTTCGGGTTTATCCATTTGCGACAAGAATTGACGCGCATACGCCGACAAACTCTCAACGTAACGACGCTGACCTTCCGCATAAAGCGTATCGAATGCTAACGAGGATTTACCAGAGCCTGACAGACCCGTGATGACGACAAATTTATCGCGAGGAATATCGAGCGAAATGTTTTTCAGGTTATGCGTGCGTGCGCCACGAATACGGATATAACTTTGACTCATTATTAATTACTCATCACTTTTGTTTACTCGTGGGGCGGAACGCAGGTTTTGATTGTCGCTTGGTCAAAGTCAAAAGCAAATCCCTCCCAGCCTCCCTTTACAAAGGGAGGAGCTTTTCCCCCCTCCTTAGAAAAAGGAGAGCGCGGTAGTACTGCGCGGGGGAGGATTTTGCTATTGACTCTAACAGACATTATAGATAGATGAAGCAGTTGTGACGTAAAACAAGGGCAATGTGAGTAATCATTACAGCAATAACACATATAAAATAGAGATGTCATCGCATGAGATTGAATCGGCGTATAATACGCCATAAAATTTTCACCCTTTCGTTTTAGGTTTTTATGAATTCCTCTGAGTTACGGGCAACTTTCGCGCTAGGGAGTATTTTTGCCTTGCGAATGTTGGGTCTGTTTATGATTGTGCCTGTCTTTGCAATTTATGGACAATCATATACGGGAGCAACGCCTGCATTAATTGGTCTAGCCATCGGTATTTATGGCTTGTCGCAGGCACTTTTGCAAATTCCCGTCAGCATATTCGCTGATCGTACAGCTCGAAAACCATTGATTGTAATTGGCTTGTTGATTTTTGCGATTGGCGGCGCGATCGCTGCCTCATCGACGTCGATTTGGGGTGTCATCCTCGGTCGTGCGATTGCGGGGGGAGGTGCAGTATCGGCAGTGGTGATGGCTTTGCTCGCCGATGTCACGCGTGAAGAGCATCGTGGAAAAGCCATGGCAGCCATGGGGATGACCATCGCGTTGTCTTTTATTATCGCATTTACTCTCGGACCCATATTAACTCATAAAGTCGGTTTATCGGGTTTGTTTTGGTTGACCTCGATTGCTGGCATATTAGCCATGGGTTTATTGCTTATCGTACCAACGCCAATCCGCGCATTAACTCAAAACCCTTTAGGTATCAAAAAACAACTCCGTTCAATTTTGAATCTTCCCGATTTAAATCGACTCCATTTTTCGATTTTCAGTTTACATTTATTAATGACAGCTGCTTTTGTATTAATTCCAGGTCAACTGGTCGAATATGCACATATTCCTGTACCCGAACATGGTTGGGTTTATTTGCCGTTATTGTTATTCGGTTTTATTTTAGCGATTCCTGCGATTATTGTGGCAGAAGCCAAACGCAGAATGCGCCGAATTTTTGTCAGTGGTGTTGCCTTGATTGCGGTTTCACTCGTTATTCTGACGATCTTTGATCAGAATCGGATTGGATTACTGGTAGGAATTGGTTTGTTTTTCATTGCCTTTAATACCTTGGAAGCATTATTACCGTCATGGTTGGCTAAACGTGCGCCAGTCGCTGCGAAGGCAACGGCAATGGGAATGAACGCCTCAAGTCAGTTTTTGGGTGCTTTTTTTGGTGGCGTATTAGGCGGCCAGTTATTAACGCATCTTAATTCACAAGTGAGTTGGGCGATTCTTGCAGGCGTGGCATGTATTTGGTTAGTTGTTGCATCTAAATTAATTTCTCCTCCCTATTTATCCAGTTTAGCGGTTCGTCTGCCTGATTACTCGGCCCATTCACTGAGTCGAAATGAATGGGTGATCGATTTGTTGGATATTGATGGCGTGGAGGATGTCGTGGTTTTACTTGAACAACATGTCGTGTATTTAAAAATTGATAAAACCAAAATGAATATTTCAACGCGAGCGCAACTGTCAAATCTCCTAGGTCAAAATATTCAAATTTAAAGTGCTTTTTTAATTTTTCTGGTTTAAAGTTTCCGAACTTAAAATTAAGTTATCGAATGAGGAAAGTCGCTATGCGTGGTGTAAATAAAGTAATTCTAGTCGGTACGTTGGGTCGTGATCCTGAAACGAAATCATTTCCAAATGGTGGTTCAGTAACTCAGTTCTCGATTGCTACTAGTGAAAGCTGGAAAGATAAAAATACTGGCGAACCGCGTGAAGAAACAGAATGGCATCGTATCGTTCTGAATAATCGTCTTGGTGAAATTGCTCAGCAATATATCAAAAAAGGCAGCAAAGTGTATATCGAAGGCAGCTTGCGTACGCGTAAGTGGACTGATAAAGAAGGTGTGGAGCGTTATAGTACCGAAGTCCGCGGTGACTCGATGCAAATGCTCGACAGTAAAGGTCAAGGTGGCGGTGGTCAAAGCGAAGGTGGTTATGAACAATACACACCAAGCCAAAATACACCAGCAAGATCACAAACCAGTGCTCCTGCGCCAGCATCAACTCAAAGCAGCTATTCAGCGAATGATTTAGATGATGATCTACCGTTTTAATTAATCACCGTATATTCGCTTGATGATTAATAGGTAATATCAGTTGTAAATGACTCTCTTTAGTTTTTTTGGATTAAGGAGAGTTTTTTTATAGAGAAATAATCCATACGATATTGTTTTTTAAATTTCTTTCTATATGATTGAGTGTAATTGTGTTGCACATTATTTTTATAAAAAACCTTGTTGTTCATGGATATGTGACAATAGTGTAAAGATAATGTTTTAAACATGTGTTTAATAGTTTTATTAAGTGTGTTTTTATATTTTTCGATTCATATATTTTACATTTATGGAATAAATTATGAGTACTGATCTTAGTCACTTATCTGTTGCTGAACTCGAGCGTGTGATTACTCAAGCAAAAAATTTGGTTGAAACTAAACAGGTCGATGCGATTAAAGAAGGCTATGCCCAAATCGAAAAAATTGCACGCGATTTGAATCTTTCTTTAGATGAACTGATTGCAGCTGGGCGAGAAAAAGGTGGGCGAACTAAATCTGGATCACGTAAACCTGTTGAAGCGCGTTATCGCAACCCACAAAACGCCAGTGATACATGGACTGGTCGTGGTAAAGCGCCACGCTGGTTAGCAGCAAAACTTGCAAAAGGTGCTAAGAAGGAAGAGTTCCTGATCTAATCAATGATCAGTTGTGATCTAAAAAGATTAAAAAGCACTCGAATTTATCGGGTGTTTTTTATGTCTTGAAGTGCTTCTCTCGCAGAGTGGATGTTGTAGTTTGGTGTTTAGCCGACCATCACCTATAGTAGAATACATTTAAGGGATGTTGTTTGTCATAAATAAACCGAATTTACTGATTAAGTATTTGTATTTTAATTATTATTTATGTTTGTTTAGTTTTCGTACTCAAATACATACTCAAATAAAATAAAAGGGCTAATGATTCAGCCCTATTTCTTCCTCTTTTTGGCGCGGTATCATCAAGTCTTGTACATAAGACTCAAGCCAATAAGCACACCCACCATCTCTATGCGGTCGATTTATAATACCCTGCTCAATTCTACGATATAAAGTAGGAATTGAGTAGCCTAGTCGTTTGGCTAGGTCTTTCGGTCTTACTCTTGACTCATGAATCATTGCGCCCATCACTTTCTCCAAGACGTAAAAAAGCCCTCAAGCGAGGGCGGTGTGTTTGATTAAGCTTTCACTTTTCCCAAAACGACGGACTATTGTTTCTTTTCCATTCCTCGTAATGATTCGGGCATACATGAACATCATCCACGAAATCGCCATTTTCATCAGTCATAGGAACCTGTTCCGCTAATCGATGAGCATGTCCTTTGCAGATTGGCGCATCACAAGTTTTAGTAAGTGCTGCTCGATCACCATTAAATACAGGATAGTCACATAAGAAACTTGACTCACGCCTAACCGTAGATGCACAAGTCGTACAGAAACAGTTTAGATAATGGATTGGATTCATTGTTGTCCAGACTGTTTTGCCATTAGTATCAACGTAAACATGAGGCATAATTTAATTTACTCCATTTTCTCTCATCCATTAAAAAGCCCCAAAAGAGGGGCGGTGTGGTTAATTGCTATTTACTTAGATGATTTGAAGAAAGCCATATCAGGGGTTTCTTTTCGGTCTTGATGGTACTGCAATTGAATTTTAGCCATGCTCACCATCTTTCCCGCTAGGTTGGCTAATTGCGCCGCATCATTATGTTTAATCTCGCCTGATTTTAATTTAGAGAAAACGTCTTGAAGTTCGGTTGTCATTTGTTCCGCTGTGTTCATGCCTGTTGCTCCATTTGTCTAAGTTCTCGGTTTAATAGTATTTGACATCTTTTCAAATTAATAAGTTCAATTGGCACATTTTCAAAACCCCTGAAAAATTTCCTTACCACATATCTTTCTGGTAATTTCTTGTGCATCCCTCTATTCTTATCTCTCATGCGGATTAAATATTTTTCTCTATTTAATTCAGACCATTTTTTCTGGTATTCATTCACCTTATCCTTATTTTCTTGCCTCCACAAAAGGACTCTATCTTTTTCCTTTTGTGGATCTTTGTTATATTTCGTTTGGGAATACTCTCTATTTTTCTCTGGATTATTTTGCAAATATTTTATATGCGCTTTTTTACTGCAAACTTTGCAGTCTCCTCTTAATCCAGATGTATTTGATTTATTTTTGAAAAAGTTATCCTCTGATTTATATTCTTTACACTTCGAACAAGTTTTCATTTCTCTCATCCATTAAAAAGCCCCAAAAGAGGGGCGGTGTGTTTTGTTTATTGCCAGACTTCGATTAGGGTAGAGTGCATGATTGCGCCTTATAGAAAATATCCACGGCATCAATCGCAGCATTTAGGAAATGATCGCGCTCGTCATCTTCAAAAAGACCATCTCCTTGCATTTCTTCAGATTCATAAATTGTTTCATGACCGCAATCTGGCACGTCCACACGAAATTCACCATGTCGCAATCGAAAATAAGCGACTTGTTTACCCTCTTTAAATACATCGTATTGCTCAGGGCACTCACTGCAAGTCAGCTTTAGCTCATAACCTTTGATTTTCATGATTGTGCCTTCAGGCTGCTAGCAAAATGCCAACAAGCATTACTTTTAATGCGTTCCAGATTAATTTTGATATTATCAAAATGCACCTGTAGTTCATTATTTTTTGAACAATGCGCGCTATTTTCTAATTTATCTAATAGAAATAGTATTGTGTCAGTTTGATTAGCTGCGTCAAAAGCTGGAAAATTAGGTTTAATCATGATTGCTCCATCAGGTTGCGTAGGTTTGCACGAGATATAGACCATTTTTCGCATAAGTCATAATCTGGAGTACGTTCAATACAAGCTAAATCCATAGCTACATCATTAATGACAAAATCACGAATCGCACTCTCTAAAAGATCGATGCGCTGTTGCTGGGATTGGTGGGCGGCTTGATAGGCTTTCCACATTGCTTGATCATCTATATCGTCATATTCAACAGCATAATATTTGTTTCTACATGGTTTATGGTCATTTAATTTCTCATACCAACTCTCAAACTCATCACGAATACTCATTTATTTGTCCTCTGGTTTATTCGCCACTAATTTGACGGCTGTAGTCTTCCGCTTCAAAGTGAGATAAAGTTTCTTTAAGTTCGATTATCTCAGCCTGAGCCGCTTCGAGTGCTGCTTGCTGTTTCTTAATTAGGCTGACGGCTACGTCAATATCAGATTGATCGTGTTGATCTAAATAAATTGCAGTATCGGCTTTATTTGAGATATCTAATAAATTCTGAATAATATCCCCAGATTTAAACTCATTTTCGTTTGTCATTTTATTGCTCACTTTTTGTATCTTCATTATCTAAGCTATTGAATGATTTATAGTCACATTCATTTAGCTCAATAATATTTGAGATAGTAATTAAACCTAGTCCTACTGCTTGCGCTATGTGTTTAAATGATGGGTAGCTATCCTGTTGAAATTGCTTAAATCCGCGCCCCTGTTCTCCATGTTTATTTAAAAATATATAGCAAATGATGAAATATCTCATTTCTTAACCTCCAAAACACCATCCACCAAATTAGCGTAGTCGTTGCAGGGTACGGCGTATGTCCAGCCAACCCTCGTACCTTGAAACACAAACAAACCACTCTCATAATCAATTACTACTCGCGCAGTTCCTTCATAAACTGCATATTCATCACTTTCATCACTGAAGTAACAAAGCACAGCATCCGCCCCTTCATTCAACAACTTCCGTGTCAAGTCACTCCCTTTCAACTTAGGGCTTTCAAACTCACACTTGTATAGTGCTTCGAGTAGAGCCTTGTTTTCTGGGGTAGCGTGGAAGATTGAGGGGTGTATATCAAATGTATGTAAAAATCCATCTTTAGTTAAATCAAATATACCCTTAATGGCGAGAGGATATTCAGAAAAACCACCTTCAATAAGTGGATGAATCTCAGTATCAATCGAAGGACAATAAACCTCATCCCCAGCTTTAAACGTTTCTTTGCTCATAATCACTACCTACTGTTATTGATTTGGGTTGATGGTGTGGCGGAGTCTGTCTTGTAGCCAAATCGCCATGTTGTTGCTGACCAAAGTTCACCATCACATGAAACGCCCAGTCCTTAAAATTAAGTCACACAAATGAATTAATACTGGACGCTTCTGTGATAGTCCTACTGTGTGTATCTGTTTTGCCGTAGCCGCAAGAGGCGAGTTGTTTAAATTACTTGTTCTTCCAATGTTATTTCAAATGCAACAACTTGATCACCGTCTGCACAGTTCATGTGTGCGTCCTTGTCGCTGGTGAATATCTTCGCCCTATGTGGTTCTAAGACATAGAATCGAGCCTCATCTTCGTCGGAATCTTGTCGAAAGTAAGCGTTTCCATTTCTAACTAGATAAATTATTCCACTCATAAAATTTTCCTCTCGTTTAGTTTATTTACATCCACTTGGACGCTGGAGACAGCTTAACAATGCCCAAGTGGATGTAGTTGCCCCTAATCGCCACAGCGGGGCAGACTGCATGAATTTATGACTAGCCGTTGCGCTACCTCGTTACTCTTTGCTTGCACTTCTAGGAAAAGTGGGCATGGTGTAATAGGTCACCTTTCACGATTCCTACACGGCTTAGATAGACCGCCGATCCTTTGACGGTGTGGTGGGTGTTCATGTAATAAAAAGCCCCACATGAGTAGGGCTTAGAGTTAGGCGGCCTTGCTAGATAACTGACCGATTTTTTGATTAAAGTTATTAACAATTGCATTGATCGTATTTTGCATTGTTGCATCGTTTAACGTTGGCGCACTATCAATACAAGACTGTAGCCATTGCGCTAATTTGTCCTGATCTGGTTTAAGTGCTTCAGCGACGATCCGTTCACGCTCAGCACGTTCAATCTTTGCTTGTGCATCACGCTCTGCTTGTTCAATCGCTTGCTGGTTGTCACGTTGCGCCTGTGCAATGCCATCAAGTCGGGCTTGTTCCAAGTCTGCAAGATGTTTAGCTTCATTGGCTTTTTCTTGTTGCTCGCGTTCCGCTTTGTCAATCGCGGCTTGACGACCATCAAGAGCCTTTTGTTGTTTGGCTTGTTCAGCGGCTAATTTCTCAGCATTGGCTTGAGCTGCAATCATTGGCTCAAGTTGTGCTAACGCTTCTTTAATCGCATTTTCAGCGGCGATTGAATAGCCTTCAAACTGTTCGGTATCGTGATTGATGATCCAGTTGTGCGCTTCCTGCATATCATCCACCGACTGTCCAGCCAGTTGCATTGGCTTGGCGCGTATATCTGCAATCATGCGCTCAAAACTAGCGTTCTTGATTGCCTGTGCTTCGTCTTGGCATTTAATCAATGCGGTCAACTCATTGATACGTGCGCTCAATGGCTCGCGGATCATCTTGGCCTGTGCGTCGATCTGTTTGCAAAGCTCGAAAGGTTCTTCTTTGATCTTCTTGCGTACCGTATCAATTTTATTGTCCAGCTTAACGAATGCTGCACGTTCAACGACTGCATTGTCATATTGTTCAGGGATAGTCACATCATATACCAAGCCTTTAAACTTAGTCGTCAGGTCAGTAATAGCCGCTTTTAATGGCTCATATTCAGCAACTTGATTCACTGTTTTTTCAGTATTCATTTTTATTTCTCGCATAAAAAAGCCCTATGGTTAGCAGGGCTTTGAGTTGGTTAGAATGGGATTTCATCAAAGTCGATAGGCTCAGGAGCATCGTTATTGATTAGCTGGTTTCCTGTTGACGTATTAGCGAACCGTTTCCACTCAGGTGACTGCTTGATATGATCCTGTAGCTTTTCATGCAAGCTGTTAAAAACGTCCATATCTACATTATCAAGATCGAGCTTTTGATTAGCATGAATTGGCTCAGGCTTTGACATTTGTTTATGTAGTGGCGCAATCCCTGCAATGTTTGAGTATGTCTTGCCGTTGGTCTCGCTAATGACCACGTTTAACATGCAGTAAGCCCCTAATAGTTTAGAGACATCAAATGCCTTGGCTTCCTCATCGGTAAAGTCTCGACCACGCCAAGCCGCCAAGTCTTTACGTAATCCCGCTTTTTCATGCAAGCTGACGGTGTACGTCTTATTGATTGTCAGTGGCATTTCTTTGCCGTCAACATCAATTGTGAGTGGTTGACCTTCATCATCATCCCCAAACACTTCAAACGCTAGACGCAGTTTATGCTGGTTCTTTTCGCCATACTGTCCGCTGGTTAAATGCGTACCAAGATCAATCACACTAAAACATCTTGCAATATGTGAACCACTTGGGACACGTTTAAAATTGCTGTTTCCGCCGTTATCTGCTGCTATTAAACCCATTTTAATTACTCCTGTCGTCTCATCGGGTGACGACAAACCCATAAAATTAGTTATTCCAAAAACCACTTACACCATTATCAAGCCACTGCAAAAATAAGAAGTCTTGATAGTCCTTAATATGTTGATACATGATCATTTCTCACTGGTTTAATATCTTCTTTCGCTGGCTGAACGGTAAAGGCTATAAAGATCATGGCTAGTAACATAAAGCCAATAATCACTATTCCTCGGCATGGTTTTTCAGACTTCTCTTTGCAGATACGGTCTATTTCGAAGTGGTTCAAAATTGCACCCCGAAAACAAAATGGGCGATTCCAAAGCCCAGAAAAACGAAAGCCCCGATTATCGGGGCTATGTTGTCCATCAAATATGCGTTCATGCTGAAATCCCTCTCAATTCACTCTCAAACCACTCAATCATTTGTTGACGATCAACATCAACGTTCTTTTTACCTTTCGATTTAAAACAAGACGCGCAACATCTTTGGAATGTTCCGCGAATCTGATGCATCTTGTGCCACTGTTGATAGTTGCGGCATTGGAAGTTGCAGCACTTGATGTTTGCGTTTGGGTTCATGCTGCACTCTTAACACAAGACTCTAAAACAAGCTCTCGCATTGCCTTAACAAGCGAGGCTGGTAACGATTTACGGCAACAAAATGGATTCACATCAGTGTGCGAGTAACACCCATGGTCATGATGTGTAGCTCGCTTAATCGAGTGGATTCTCAGCAAGCTGTTTCGTGGGTCGCTGTGACGTATAACGAAGTGGTCGCCTTTTGTTTCGATCAATGTTTCATCGAACCGATGTTTGATTATTTTCATGCTGTCTCCCCTATAAATTCGTCATATTCAGCTTCTTGCTGCTCGGTGATAATGGTCTTCAATCCGACCATCCATGAATCTTTAGCTTCAACAATCAGCGATGTGCGCCAGTTGATAACGACATAACCTTCGCAGTCATCCAGTGACTTTTGCAGAGTGATGCAGCCGCGCTTTTGAATACTCTCAGGATCAAAAAACCATGTTGATGTATCTACGTTCGCTATTTTTACCAATGCGTTCATAACCTTCTCCATATACAAGACAAAAGACTCATCGAATCCTTTGTCGTGTAGCCACTCTCTTGAATGGCTCAGTACCTGAACATCGTCTGTTCAGTGCTTGCGTGCTATTTATTTAATCGGGCACACCCGTATGGTCTTTCTTTATCTACCACCCACGCGAAGGGCTATTACTTTTAAGTGGCAAGTGGTGGGCTACTTGATGATTAGATATTAGCATACTAATATTAGTAGTCAATAAGTATACTAATATTTATTGATTGTTTGTACAAAAAATACACAATTAAAATAAGCAGACGTAAAAAACCCGCTACAATGAGCGGGTCTTATTACAACTTACAGGTGATTTATGGAGTCTCTCGATTCTCAGCGTATAGAAATATTACGCCTAGTTATTAGTACTCGCGGTCAATCCTCAGCTAAAGATATTGTTTCTGAGGCTTTGATATTTGAGCATTACGTTATGAAGGGTAGTTTGATGTCCGAACAACCTTTAGAGTCTCAGAGTACAACTTAAGCCAATAGGCTCGGGTTTGTTGCTCTTCTGGATATGAAGATGATCCTTTTCTTTCTGCACTTGCTATTAATCGAGTTAATTCAAGTGCAGCGTGTTCTGTTGATTTTTGTTGTACATCAACCGCGCCTTGTATCTTTGTATCAGACATCTATTATTCTCCTCCCAGTCAAAAAAACCGCGCTGGGTTCGCGGGTTAATTACCAACTAACCATCGTCTGCCAAGAAAATACCCAGCCTTCAATAATAAAATCCTGATCTATTATCTCTTGAGCGGTCAGTCGCTCTTCTGGAAACTCTCCAGCATTCGCGCTTACAATCCGTAAACCGCCATTTGGTAAGTTATACAAATACTTAACCTTAAACAGACCACCATGACAAAGTGCAAATATCTTGCCGTCCTTGACTTTCTTACGTCCACGATCAACGTAAATCGTATCTTTGTCATTAATAATAGGTGTCATTGAATCGCCTGACGCAGTCATGGCGCACGCATTTTTAGTCTCAATCCCATTTATTTTGAGTGAGACCTTACTCATCCGTAATCGCCGCGTTTCGCTATCCATAGCCTCGCCAATCGCGCCACTGCCGCACGCTAAATGAAAATCCTTGTAAAACGGTATCTCTACCTCGTCATCGTCCAATGGCGTGTTGCTATCCCATGCGTCTACCTGAATGAATTGCGCTGCGCGTGACTCTTCTCCACTTTCCAGCCATAGCGCATCTACACCTAAATAGTTTGCGATTGCTGGCAGAAACACTGACTTCAACGCGCTTCCAGTCTCGAGCTGGCTGTAATTCGACTGCGTCATTTTCACCGCTCCAGCGACTGCGGACTGCGTCTTTTTCGCTTCTTGGCGAGCAAACCTCAACCTATCTTTAAGAGTTAGCATTATTTCGTAATTAAATTTGATTTGAGCGTTCATATTATTACCCAACTAATAAAAAAACAAACAAGCATGCTTATTGACAATCTATTAGTATGCTAATATTATAATTAGCATGTTAATAGGAGTCACCCATGACAACCGCATCAATCTATCAGAGTATTTCTGACCACTTCGGGAGCCAAGAGAAGTTCGCTGACGCAATTGGCGCATCTCAAACATCAGTCAGTTTTTGGGTTAACGGGAAATTTGATATGTCTATGGACTATGCGCTGGCTACTCAAAAAGCCACCAATGGCAAATTTAAAGCCGTCGACCTTTGTCCTGCGCTCAAGAAACTTGAAACCGCCCACCAACTCGCAGGCTAAACCCATGTCTTTACCTGAATTTTTCATTGGAGAGAAAGCGATGCCCGTAATACCGCAGCCGATAAAGAAGTCCGTATGTGTACCAACGCATATCACTGTGGAAGAAGCTGAAGATTTGGCAATGGCCTGTTTTATGGATGACGTAACGAAAAGCAAATATTTGCGGAAGCTAATCATTGCTGACCTCGCTAAACGTAAATCGGTATCTCAACTTACCACTCGCGCAAGCCGAACAGCAAAAGAACCAATAGAACGGAGCGAACGGAGTTTAGGGGCATGAGCGACCGCCAATGGTGCTGCAAATCTCAAAACATCATGGTTAGCGATAACGAGCAACACGGCGAGCCAACAATGATTAATCGAGTCTGTTTGAACTGTTACACGCATTTTTACGGACTGGTTGGCGAAGTTAAGACTTATACGCGGAAAGAGTGGGATGACTACTTAGATCGCAATTTAAAGAACTTAGAAAAGGAAATTTTTGCATGAAAAACATCAATTGCGTCAATGCGTGTCCATACGCAGAGGACAACCTGGAGTGTCATGGTCAGTGTATGACTAAGCAGATTGATGCTGAAGATGAAGGTATTGACTACATCACTGATGCTGATCTTGAGCGCGGTAAGTCATATCACACGACTGTAATTGATCAAGATTATTTAGTAAATGGGGGCTGGTGATGCGTGAATTAATTTTAGGGACTTTATTTTCAGTAACTTTAGGCGGTTTATGCCTAATCGCACTACAGGATGAAACACGTATTCAAACGATGGAGATGTGCAAATGATTAGCTCATTCATTACTCCAGAAAAAATCATGTTTTCTAAACGTAATCAAGAAAAGTTTGATGAGTTTTTTCAAGCAGGGAAGGAAATTACAAGACTTCATCCGGGTGAAAGCGGCGGAACACCAAGTTTCTACGCGGGCAATGTAAAAACGCAAGACGTAAAAAAACCGCAACAAGTGCGGTCTTCCACGAACAACTGTTAGCGCAGTAGTTCAAATATCAATGTCGAACGTCTTTGATCAAACAAGGTAATTAAAGCATGACTACAAAATTAACGCAATCCCAAGCAATTCTCAGTTACTTAAAAAAAGGCTGGTCATTATCACCGCGTGAAGCGTCTGACTTGATCGGTTGTGAT
>JACMMY010000289.1 GCA_014378805.1 Moraxellaceae bacterium | reverse complement strand
TGCTTTAAATCAAATTGGCGAAATGGCCCACCAGATGCGGTTAAAAGAATTTGCGAAACACCTGCACGCGATATGTTGCTTCGGAAGCGTTCAGTCGTTTGAAAGTAATCAGCAGGCAGGCACTGAAAAATTGCATTATGTTCAGAGTCGACGGGCAATAGCATCGCCCCAGAACTCCTGACACAATCCATAAATACACTACCCGCCATCACGAGTGCTTCTTTATTGGCGAGTAATACGCGCTTTCCTGATTGCACAGCCGCTAATGTTGGCTCAAGTCCTGCTGCACCGACAATTGCCGCCATCACGATATCGACGTCATGATGTGCAGCGATGAACTTAAGTCCAGCCTCACCTTCGACAACATTTGGAACTTTACTTTCTGGAAAACGTCGCTTTAAATCTTGGACAAACATCTCGCCTTTAGATGTGGGAACGGACACATAGGCTGGCTCATAGCATGCAGATAACTCTGCCAACTGATCTAAACGACCATGACCACTTAAGGCAAAAACTTGGTAGTGTTCAGGATGCTGCGCTAAAACTTTAAGCGTACTCTGGCCAATCGAGCCTGTAGCTCCAAGTACACATACATTTTGTTTTTCTTTGTTGAGGGAGGATTTGGTTGAAGATGTGTTCTGCATGATTAGAACCCTCCAGCCAACCAGAATCCCAAAGCGAAAATCGGCGCTGCGGCTAATATCGAATCAATGCGATCCAGTACACCACCATGACCTGGTAATAATGTACCAGAGTCCTTGATATCAGCCTGACGCTTGAGTAATGACTCAAACAAATCACCCAACACTGATGCAAGAACCGTGACCATCGACAACAACACAAAACCGACCAAATGCCAGTCCATGAGGTGACGATAATATGAAGCCCCGGCAATAATGATGGCGGCTAAAACTAAACCGCCAATCAAACCCTCGATGGTTTTATTCGGACTGACATCAGGAATCAACTTGTGTTTACCAAAAGCTTTACCCGTGAAATAAGCACCCGTATCTGCTGCCCAAACCAGAGCAAATAGATACATTAACCACCACGGTGAATCCGACCATAATGAATAAATCGCTAGTGTCGTCGCAATCAGTAACAATGAACCAATAAATGGAAACCATCGATCAGGTGTAATACCGACAAGAGGATAACGTCGTACGGTAACAAAGGCAGATAACCAAAATATAGACGCAATAGCCCAAATAATTGGCCACGTCTCAGCACAATATTGCTCAGTAAAGTAAGCTAAGAAAGCGACCACTTGAATTCGAATGATAAATAACAGCGGATATTTGTAGGGTCGGCCTTCACCTTTACCGAATTTCGTCCACTCTTTTGCACCAACCGCCAACACCACAATCATTAAAAGGATCATCGGAATAGGATTACTGGTCGCAAACATACATAACAGCACAATTGTAACAAGTATTAATCCTGTCCGAATCCGTTCAAACATGTTTTTTTACCTGATCTAAATAATGATAATTATTTTGGTTATTTATTAAGTTATTGGGTTTGTGGTTTGTTTCATGCTCTAAAACTTGCTCACTGGTGCGACCAAAACGACGCTCACGAAATGAAAACTGACCCAATGCGCGATCAAACTCAGCCTCATCAAATGCAGGCCATAACGTATCAGTAAAATATAACTCTGCGTAGGCAGATTGCCAAAGCACAAAGTTGGATAATCGATACTCTCCACCCGTCCGGATCAATAAATCCACAGGAGGCAAATCACCCATTTCTACTTGTTGCTGCATGCTGACTTCATCAATCTCATCAACAGACATTTTGCCTGCTTGCACTGCCAATGCGAGCCGCTTCGCCGCTTGCGCCATATCCCACAAACCACCATAACTAATGGCAATGACCATAATCATTTGTGCATTGGGTGCAGTGACTTCTTCAGCAGCTTGCATCAAATGCTGTAAACGTTCAGTCATTTTCGAACGATCACCAATGAAACGCATCGCAATGTTTTGCTCAAGCATTCGAGGCACTTGGTCTTGAACCACTTGTTCAAACAGTTGCATTAACAAGGCGACTTCATCGGGGGGACGACGCCAGTTCTCACTTGAAAACGCAAACACTGTCAATACTTCAACACCCACTTTACGCGCGTGCTGCGTGATGAGGTCAAGCTGATCTTTACCCGCCACATGACCACCACCATCATGTAAATGATGCTGACGACCATAGCGATTATTGCCATCCATAATGATCGCAACATGACACGGCAAGTTTGTGATGTGCCCCTTAGGACGATCAGTGAGATCTGGCGCAGACAAAACTTAAACCTGCAACAATTCGGCTTCTTTCGCCGCTAATTGCTTCTCGATTTCCGCAATGTATTTATCTGTCAATTTCTGTACTTCATCACTAGTACGGCGTTCATCATCTTCAGAAATTTCTTTTTCTTTCAATAAGTCTTTCACGTCACCCAAGATGTCACGGCGAATATTCCGAATTGCAACACGTGCATTTTCAGCTTCACCGCGTGCTAATTTCTGCATATTCTTACGGGTTTCTTCGGTCAATGCAGGTAGCGGCACACGAATCACATCACCCGAAATCGGATTGAGACCCAAGTCACTTTCGCGGATTGCTTTGTCAATCGCGCTAGTCATACTGCGCTCAAACGGCTGCACGACCAAAGTACGCGCATCATCGACTCCAACGTTTGCCACTTGATTCAGCGCCACATCAGACCCGTAATAAGGCACCATAACATCTTTCAGCATCGCTGGATGTGCACGACCTGTGCGCACGCGTGAAAAGCCTGATTCAAGAGATTCAATGCTTTTACGCATCCGAATTTCGCCGTCTTTTTTAAGATCATTTAACATATTCATTTCCTTCATTTTGGATACGTTGTTTTAAGTGTTTTGCTCTTGATTGAGCTGACATTCACACGCAAGATAAAACTAAAAACATATCAAGATTTAAATCAAAATTGGGTGACAAGTCACGTGTCTTCAGATTCTGCTAACACGTGTGCCTTCATTACCATCCATCACAACGCTCAACAATGCACCGGGTTTATTCATATTAAACACCTGAAGCGGCACATCATGGTCGCGACACAAACAAATTGCGGTTAAATCCATCACTTCCAATTTTTCATCTAAAACCTGATCAAAGGTTAGACGTTCGTAACGGACAGCATCATCAAATTTATTCGGGTCTTTGTTATAGACACCATCTACTTTGGTCGCTTTCAGAATCAATTTCGCTTCGATTTCAATACCACGCAAACACGCTGCTGTATCGGTCGTAAAGAATGGATTACCCGTACCTGCGACAAAAATACAGACATCGCCCGCTTTGAGGAAACGAATCGCATTACGGCTCGAATACTGTTCAACCACGCCATTGATCGCGATTGCTGACATCAAACGGGTTTTAATATTTCGACGCTCAAGTGCATCACGCAATGCTAAGCCATTCATCACGGTTGCGAGCATGCCCATTTGGTCGCCAGTCACTCGTCCGACCAAGCCATCTTTTTGCAACTGACTGCCGCGATAGAGATTACCACCGCCAACCACGATACCCACTTGTACGCCTAAACCGACCAAGTGCGCAATAGATAAACTCATTTGATCGAGGATATCAGCATCAATCCCCATATCTTTGTTACCCGCTAAGGCCTCACCAGACAGTTTCAGTAAAATTCGCGAAAAGCGTGGGCTTTTTTCTGTCATGACGGGCACTCCGAGTGAATTAGGAAAGGATATAAATTTAAGCATAACGAGATGTCATTTTTTTAAACATCACAATAGGCAAAATAACATCAATTTACGGTGAGGCATGGTAACAAAAGGCGGCGATGAACGTAAGCGGCGGCGCACATGATTTTCTGTGTATTTATATGATTATTGAAAACAACCAATCATCAAGGGCATTGCTAACTGTTTAAAGAATGAAGTAGGTCTCACTTATTCTTCTGACACCACTTATACAATTAAGTGCTTAAATTATCGTAAATGATTATTTTTTAAGATAAGCCACTGCACCCTACACTATCCTCAACCAATGAACATCACGATTGAGGATGAACCCATGACTCGCAAATTTTCACCTTCCACATTAAGTTTAGGCGTTGCATTTGCGCTATTTTCATTAAATGCCGCCCATGCAACCAGCGGTTATTTTGCCAGTGGTTATGGTATTAATAATGAAGCCGTCGCAGGCGTCGGTGCCGCACTGCCACAAGATGCACTCACCATTGCAATCAATCCAGCAGGACTGACTCAGCTAGGACATCAACTTAATATTGGTCTCGATGTTTTCGCACCAGATCGTTCAGCAAACATCATAGGCAATGCCTTTGGCCCAGATGCCAACTATGACGGCAATGGCGTCAAAACCTTTTACATTCCCAATATTGGTTATAGCCATCCATTGAATGATGATGTGACATTAGGCATCGCGGCCTATGGCAATGGCGGCATGAACACCAACTACAAAGTGAACCCATACGGACGCTTTGGCGCAACTGGAACGGCTGGTGTCAACTTGGAGCAACTCTTTATCTCCCCTGCTGTTGGATGGAAAATTAACGACCACAACAGTATTGGTATTGCGGCCAATATCGTTTATCAACGCTTCAATGCCAAAGGCATCAGTGTATTTGGCGGCTTCTCGCAAGACCCAAGTCATATCAGCAACAATGGCAATGACGACTCTTACGGCGTAGGCGCACGTATCGGCTGGATCGGTAAGTTCAATGACTACCTTTCACTCGGCGCAAGCTATCAAACCAAAACCAGAATGAGTAAATTCGATCAATATGCTGGACTATTTGCCGACAATGGTCGTTTTGACGTGCCAGAAAACTACACGTTAGGTTTTGCAGTGAAACCACTCAACAATCTCACCATTGGCTTTGACTGGCAACGGATTTTATATAGCGATGTTGCTGCGGTCGGCAACTCATTTGGCGCACTACTCCAAGGTAAACCTCTGGGTGCGAAAGATGGCTCTGGTTTTGGCTGGCAAGATGTTGATGTTTATAAATTAGGTGCAGTTTGGCAAGCCACACCTCAACTCACACTTCGAGGTGGATTTAGCATTAACCAACAACCGATTCCACAGAGTGAGACGTTCTTGAACATCCTTGCGCCTGCGACGATTGAAAAGCACCTGACTTTGGGTGCAAGCTGGGCCATCAATGCGAAAGATGATATTAGCGCATCCTATACCCATGCTTTCGATCAGAAAGTCAATGGCGCCAACTCAATCCCCGTCGGCTTTCCGCATTCAGGTTTTGGTGGCGGGAATGCAAACATTCAACTGCAAGAAAACTCATATGGCGTAGCATGGAATCATAAGTTTTAAGGGATTGTCTTAACTCAAACTCGACTTTCCTTGATTTTTTAAAACCTTCAGTGCCGCTCACGGCATATTTCCAACATACAACAGCGAATCCCCCTACAAAAAAAACCCCGCATAAAGCGAGGTTTTGTTTAGGCAAGGTCAGCAAAATGAATTGCTAACGTTGACTTAAAATCAGCCTGCAGCAGCCGCCGATGCAGCAGCAGTCGCAGCAGCAACTTCTTCAGCAAAGTTATCTACTTTCTTCTCGATACCTTCACCCACTTCTAAACGAACGATGGTGTTAACCGTTTGACCAACAGCTTTCAGTACGTCGCCAACTTTCTTTTCGTTGTCGATGACGTATGCTTGGCGAGTCAAAGTCACTTCGTTCAAGTATTTGTCCAAGCTACCAGTAATCATTTTTTCAACGATTGCTTCTGGTTTACCTGATTCACGTGCTTTAGCTGCGAAAATTTCTTTTTCGCGTGCAAGTACATCCGCTGGAACGTCTTCTGCATTGATTGCCATTGGGTTGAATGCAGCAACGTGCATTGCAATACCTTTACCCGTTTCAACATCACCACCCGTGTATGCAACAACAACACCGATTTTCAGACCGTGGCGATACGTTGCCAAAGTTGCGCCTTCAACCAACGCAGCGCGGCGGATCTGAATGTTTTCACCGATTTTTTGAACCAAAGAAACACGCGCTTCTTCGATAGTTTGACCATCGCCATAAGGCAACGCAGCGATCGCAGCAACATCAGCAGTGTTGTTTGCTAAAGCAATTTCAGCCACTTTGTTTGCAAATACGGTGAAGTTTTCGTCTTTCGCAACGAAGTCAGTTTGGCTGTTGATTTCAACCAACAATGCACGACCTTCAGCTTGTGCAATCACGATTGCGCCGTCAGCTGCGATGTTACCTGCTTTCTTAGCCGCTTTCGCTTGGCCAGATTTACGCATGTTGTCAATCGCTACTTCGATGTCGCCACCCGCTTCGCCGAGTGCTTTTTTACAATCCATCATGCCAAGGCCAGTGCGATCACGTAGCTCTTTAACCATGCTTGCAGTAATGTCTGCCATTTTCATTTCCTCAATAATTAGGTTTTAAAATAATGATTTTAAAAATCGAGACTTCAAAATCAGGTTTTAAAAATCAGTATTCAAATTCTTTTGCTGTAAACAGCTTTTCAAAAATCAGCCG
>JACMMY010000288.1 GCA_014378805.1 Moraxellaceae bacterium | reverse complement strand
GCATCCAGAAAATCAACATCGAAGCTCACTTGTAGATGCGTATTTTCATCCAAATCAGGGAGCGCCGCTTGCATCGTGCCACGCATCTCGACTTCATCAATGAAACGCATATCAAACACTTCAAGACCTTCTTGATACACCAAATGTTTCTTACCCAGATCCACACTACGAATACCAATCTGCTTGACTAACGAAGGTTTGATCGTGGGAATTTACCCACTTAAACCAATTAACTCCGTTGGACCAAATCCACATAAACAAGCAACTGGCATCCCGTGAACATTACCGCTCGGAGTCAAAGTATTGGTATTAAAATCAGCATGTGCATCCAGCCAAATAATCCGCAACTGCTTGCTTTGCTCTCGACAATATCTTGCGACCGCGCTAATCGAACCAATTCCAAGACAATGATCACCACCTAGCAAAATTGGCAAACGCGACGCCGTTAATTCACAATAAATCGCATCATGCACTCCATGATTCCAAGTGGTGACTTCAGCTAAATGCCGATAGCCATTCACGGGTGGTTGCCACGGATTCGGAGGTCCTGTCAGATTTCCGCAATCCAATACCTCTAAACCTTGTCGTTCAAGCATCTCAACGATATTTGCCACACGCAGTGCTTCTGGCCCCATGGATGCGCCGCGTGCGCCTGCGCCTATGTCAGTTGGTGCACCAATTAAGCTGATTGACGTTTTTGTAGAAGCTGACATGACGCCATCCTATAATTTATTCTTATAGAGTATTTGTTTAAAATGACATCAAGAAGAAATGAAAACGTTTCTTACATGAATAAACGTCAGCGTAAACTTGATCGAATACGCATCCAATTCAAATAGATACCTGGATCAGTTTTACGCCCAGGCGCAATATCACTATGCCCAGCGAGATGATTTAACGTCTCAGGATAAGCCTGTTGAATCAAGGGAATGATTTCAGCTAAAGCCGTGTATTGCGCCTCACTAAACGGAACATCATCCGCCCCTTCTAGCTCGATGCCGATTGAATAATCATTACACTCCGCCACGCCCAAGTAACATGAACGCCCTGCATGCCACGCCCGTTCATCAAACGACACAAACTGAATAACCTCACCGCTACGTGCAATCAGCAGATGCGCAGATACCTTCATATCTTTAATGATTTCAAAATAAGGATGGAGCGTTGAGTCTAATTTATTTTGGAAGAAGTCTTCCACATAAAGTGAATTAGAAAAAATATGATCGAAAGCAGAAGGTTCAAAATCTTGCGCAGTGAACGCAGGAGGTAAACTAATATTATGCAGAACAATCAGGCGCACTACAGCGCCTTCAGGACGTTGATTATAATTTGAAGAGATGACTCGACGCGCGTTCGACAACCAACCCGATTGAATCTCTATCGTTTTTTTCATCGATGTACCTATCATTTGCCTAACGAGCCATATCGTTCAATATAGCATCGTTAGAAACTCAGCTAAAACAAAAACTAGGCAGATAGTTTTTTCAATCCATCAACGACAGATAATAGAGCACGATCAAACATTTGAGGTTGTTCAGTGAGAATAATCGCACGATTTTGGCTCAGTTCAATCGCGAGTTGCATCATCGATAATTCAGCTGCTTTAATCCCGCGTTTGTTAGCGAAAATCAGTTTTTCAGAAGAATGAATTTTGGCAACCAGACGATGACGGATCCCACCTTCAGTCTGTACAAATTCGACCCATGTCCCAACGGCCATCCGTCGAACAGCAATCACATTCAGATCAGTCGGTGGTAGGGTTTCACCTGTATAGATTGTAGACACTTCAGCAACAGGCAAGGATACTGCTTTCACATCTTTCGGCGCGGAAATGCTGAAAGCATGTTCCAAAGAAACGACAGGTGCAGCACCTTCGCGTGGTTTATTGGCCCTGTCTGAAGGATCAAGAATTTCAACCAAAGGCGCACTGATACCGCCGATGATTTCCTCATGGCTTTTAACGATTTCAGTAAGCAGCACTTCAAGCTGATGCGCATCAAAATTAACCGAAGTGAGTCCTTTACGAAGACTATTTAACAACTTAGGAGAAACTGCTTTTAGTCGATCGATCCATTGTACATCACCCGCAGGCGGCAACATACTCCAAATGAGCGCATCCACCACCTTAATCGCTTGTTTCCATGACTCAGATTCGACACCCTCTTTCAAGGCGGATAAATACAACACATGTCGCCAACCTTCTTGCAGCAAACGTACAATCGAAAACGGCAACTTCAAACCATTCAAACGTCGATTGAGTGACTGTTGCACCACCGTCTTTGCGGTTTCAGCACGCGCGCGATTTTCTTCTGCTTCACGCATACGCGTATCCATTGCCGCCAAGCGTGCTTGCTGTTGCTGATAAAACTCATCAAAATCGGCAAGTAAATTTTCAAATAAACGTAAATCATCTCGAAATTCATTGAGCACAACAAAAACAACTTCTTCCACTTTTTTATAAAGTGCATCGCTGCTCTTATTGTTTTCATCCCAACTCATTCCTGCTTTCGCCAAAAGATTGAGTAACTTACGTGCAGGATGATCTTCGCCACCAAAGAAATTTTTATTGGTTAAAGCGACCTTCAAAATTGGGATTTGCAAACGACCAATCAATGCTTTCATCTGCATTGGGAGTTCATTATCATCCAAAATATAGTCAAACAGTGTCGAAACCAAATCAATGACATTGGTTTCATCTTGCGCAATCACTTGCGTATTTTCTTCATCACTTTGCAGTTGATTTCGAATACTGTCACGCATTGCTGCAACGCTATTTTTAATATCATCTTGATTCATTGGCTTGCTAGGTTGCGCAGACTGTAACTGCTCAAGCATGCCAAGTAATTCTGTTTGCGCCAAAATCTGTTCAGCCGCAAAAGGAAAACGATTTTGTGGCATCAAAGGTGCATTTGCGATACTTTGGCTAATAGCGGCAAAATGCTGCGCTTGCTGTGCAAGCAATTGTGGATCAACAACCAGACCACCGTTTGGTGCAGCATGCAACACTGGAACACCATTTTCCATAACCGGTGGAGGCATCACCTGTGAGTTTGCCGCACCTCCACCTTGAGAACCTGCAGACATATCTGGAGAGGCGGTCGGTGATGGTTTCGGTTTATCAGTACCTTCTGATGATTTGATAGGTTGGAACTTCCCTAACTCAGGGACATTTGCAACCACTATAGCCGGTAGAATAAAGGTCTTTAATTCAGACAGTGTTGTCAAATCTAAACGCAACGCAAACTTCTGGGCGAGTTCAATTTTTTGTTCGGAGGACAATGATAATGATGCCAGACTCTCAATCAGAACATTCAGCAATGCACGCGGATGATAAGGCAATTGCGAGGCATTGGTTAATTTTGGCGAAACGAGTTTAAGGCGCTGAAATGAATGACCCAAATCAGGTTCTAGAATACGCGCCAATCGATCTGCTATCGTATCCAACCCTACGGATACATCGTAATCTTCCGTGCTGACCAATCCAATCTCATCGAGACTAATCCCGTCCAAACTACTCCCGACTTTTGCCGATTTCACATCTCGCGCTTGATCTAATTGAGTAAAACGATGCAGCAACATGTCCATTGCCGTGTTGGCTTCTTGCTCAAGCTTCAAACGGTCACGACGGATTGCAGGAACAATTTCCATATAACGTTGTTGCAGATGCGCAGGCAAAGCATCAGCGCGCTCAACCGCCCAATCAGGGATATCATTCAAAAAATGATCAAATTTCAAAATAAAGAAATCAACTAACTGCTGACGAAGTGCAGCAGTTAAACTTGCGAATATTGGCTGAGTTTTGCTTTTAGGCATCGCTTTCGAAGGTGCTGCATTATCCAGTGTAGTCAAATCAATATCATGGTTCATGGCGTCATGCACATTTTTTCATTCCTAGGATGCTAATATATACTGAATTTTATCGACAGCACAGTCGATTTAGTGAATATAAATTAACTTTAATGTCACACATTGGCAGTGTACGACATTAAATGTCACACAGAACGTCAACTCAATCACATTTTACGACTAAATTATTCACTGGCTGTTTTTCAATCAATCTTCAAAGTAAGCAAAAGTACAAATTCACATTATACTATCGCTTCAATATAAACAGGATATTACCGTATGATTACTGCCGAATTACTCCATAAGACAATTTTGCGCAATATCTCAATTGCGTTGGATGAAGACATCGGCAGTAATCTCATTAATGACTGTGGAGACCTTACCGCTCAACTCATCCCTGCAACAGAACAAGCACGGGCCAGAGTTTTAACGCGTGAACCGATGGTGCTCGCGGGTCGACCATGGGTAGATGCTCTTTTTGCACAACTCGATCCTTCTGTCGAAATCAAATGGCTCGCTGAAGAAGGTCAGCTTTTAGATGCAAATACAGTATTCTTAGAACTCTCAGGAAATGCACGTAGCCTATTAACGGGCGAACGCCCTGCATTAAACTTCATTCAAACCTTATCAGGTGTTGCGACTCGTGTTGCTGAACACGTCAAACACCTCGACGGTTTATCAACCAAACTATTGGATACACGTAAAACCTTACCAGGCTTACGAATCGCTGAGAAATATGCGGTTGCAGTTGGTGGTGGTCAGAACCATCGTCTCGGTTTATTCGATGCCTTCTTAATTAAAGAAAATCATATTCTCGCCTCAGGCGGTATTCAACAAGCCATCGATACAGCGCGGCGCATTGCTCCAAGTAAGCCCGTAGAAGTTGAAGTCGAAAATTTTGAAGAGCTCAACCAAGCACTTGATGCTGGTGCGGATATCATTATGCTCGATAATTTCAATAATGATGATATGCGCCGTGCAGTGATTCATACTGCGGGTCGCAGTAAATTAGAAGCCTCAGGCAATATAACTGATGTGAATTTACGCAGCGTCGCTGAAACTGGGGTGGACTATATTTCGATGGGCACGTTGACCAAAGATATTAAAGCAATTGATTTATCGATGCGCTTGGTGAAATAACACCAAACGATTTAATATAAAGACCTTCAGTCAATTGATTAAAGGTCTTTTTTTTAACTTTAGGGTCTTGAAGTTAAAGCAGATTACTCCTTAAAAGCTTAAGCAGTCCAAGCGATACATTATCACCCCGATGATTGCAAATTTTTCATCTTAGTAACTTGCAAGTCTTTAAATTGTGCTTAAATTTCTAAGTTCTTCTAAATATAAATTTTTGAAACAGGCTACAAAAAGGTAAGAATATAAAAATAAAAGCGAGCAACTCTAATAATTTGTTAAATATCGATTAAATCTAGTTCTCATGACCATAAATCCAACATTATGAGCTTAATGCATCATTTTTTGATGATGTCTACCCCCTATTTAGGGGATGGACTCGAAGCAAACTCTCAAATATATTTAATTCTTCAAATTTCGAAGATAAATCACTATACATTAAGTATTTAACTCATTAGAAAACCACCGAACCTCAATTTTTCAGAAAGCAGGGATCTCCGAAAAAAAATAAAAGAAAACAACAAAAACATAAAAAGCCAACATCGATGATGTTGGCTTTTTCTTTAAGCAGGACGTAATTACCAGCCCAATGCTTTTTGTTGCAATGCAATCAGCTCTTTAATCCCACCTTCCGCCAATGCAAGCATGTCATTACATTGCGAACGGCTAAATGGCTTACTTTCAGCAGTGCCTTGTAACTCAATGAATTCGCCTGCTTGGGTCATAACGACATTCATATCGGTTTCACATTTAGAGTCTTCGACGTAGCATAGGTCGAGTAACGCTTCGTCTTTATACATACCGACTGAAATGGCTGCAACGAGACCTTTCAATGGATCAGCGCTGAGTTTTTTCTGAGTCATCAACACGCCTAGCGCATCAACCAAAGCCACCGCACCGCCAGTAATCGCGGCAGTACGCGTACCACCATCTGCTTGTAATACATCGCAATCTATCGTAATGGTGTTTTCACCCATCTTTTTTAGATCAACCATCGAGCGTAAGCTACGACCGATCAGACGTTGAATTTCTTGGGTACGACCCGACTGTTTTCCACGCGCTGCTTCACGATCATTACGCGTATGCGTTGCGCGCGGCAACATGCCATATTCAGCAGTAATCCAGCCTTGCCCCGTGCCTTTAAGGAACCGTGGCACACCATGTTCAATACTTGCAGTACACAACACGCGCGTATCGCCGAACTCGATGAGAACAGATCCTTCCGCATGACGGGTAAAATTACGGGTAAAGGTAATCGGTCGTAATTGATCGTTGTTACGTTGGTCATGACGCATAGTAAAAATCCCAATCTAAATAAAGTTTTTCAAAACGAAAAAGAGTGTTGTTGTGAAGCATTATATCGTGTCCATCCGTTGCTTTATCGCTGTGGTCTATCTATTTTACGTATTACAAACGAACACAACACCCACTTACTCAGCCAAGGATAAAATCTCAGCATGAATAAAAATCGATTAGAAGCTTTTAGTGATGGCGTGATTGCCATTATTATTACCATCATGGTGCTAGAAATTAAAGTGCCTCACGGCGAGACCATTTCTGCGCTGACTCCATTGATTCCAGTCGTCATGAGCTATGTGCTGAGCTTTATTTATATTGGCATTTACTGGAATAACCATCACCATTTTATGCACATGGTTCATCATATTGATGGTCGTGTATTGTGGGCAAATTTACATTTATTATTCTGGTTATCCTTAATTCCGTTTGCAACCAGTTGGATTGGCGAAAATCATATTTCTGCGCTGCCAGTTTCAGTGTATGGCTTTATTTTACTGATGGCGGCAATCGCTTATGGTCTTTTGACCAAAATTACCCTCAGTGTAAAAGACCAAAACCCAAAGTTAAGCCAAGCAGTAGGAACGGGTTCCAAAGAAAAAATATCTATTTTTATCTATTTATTGGCGATATTAATCGCCTTTATGAATCCATGGATGAGCGTTGCGCTTTACGTGCTAGTCGCAATCATGTGGCTTCAACCAGATCGCCGTATTGAAAAACTTATGGACTAAGCTGTCCATAAAAAGATCAAATTTACAGACTGACGATGACATTGATGCGTATAAATCGGCTAACTCTGGCAAAATTCGTCGGTTTTATCACTTTTTACTTTTGACTTGGTGTCAAATCTCTTGAAAAGTGTGGCAAACGCCCCCAACAAGCGGTCATTACCCTTATTTCTATCGTTTTATATTTTTGTGGAGTGTTACCGCTCATGGCGAAGCGTGATTATTACGAAATCCTTGGTGTATCTAAAGGCTCAAGCGAAGACGAAATCAAAAAAGCCTATCGAAAACTGGCGATGAAATATCATCCTGACCGCAACCCGGATGACAGTAGCGCAGAAGCAAAATTCAAAGAAGCTTCGGAAGCTTACGAAATTCTCTCTGATGCCGAAAAACGCGCTGCTTATGATCGCATGGGACACGCTGCATTTGATGGCATGGGCGGTATGGGTGGTGGCGGCTTTCATGGTGGCAATGCGCACGATATATTCGGACAGTTTGGTGATTTATTTGGTGATATTTTCAGCGGTCGCGGGGGGCAAGGAGGTGGGCAACAACGACAGCGACGTGGAGCAGATTTACGTTACGTAATGGAACTATCACTTGAAGAAGCCGTGAAAGGCGTGAAAAAGAACGTTACTTTCACCGCACCTGCTGCATGTACAACCTGTGACGGTAAGGGCGCAAAAAATTCAAATGATGTACAAACCTGTGGCATGTGTAAAGGTGCAGGCCAAGTCCGTATGCAACAAGGATTTTTTGCCGTTAATCAAACTTGCCCAACGTGTCATGGTCGTGGCAAAACGGTTAAAAACCCTTGCAATACCTGCCATGGTAGCGGCGTTAAAGATAAATCACGGACGCTAGAGGTTAGTATTCCAGCGGGTGTAGACAACGGTGATCGCGTACGTCTGACTGGCGAAGGTGAAGCAGGCGGCGCAGGCGTTCAAGCCGGTGATTTATACGTAGAAATAGTTGTCCGCGAGCACAACATGTTCCAACGTGATGGCGCAGATCTGTATATGGAAGTGCCGATTAGCTTTACCGATGCGGCACTAGGCAAAGATGTTGAAATCCCAACGCTCGATGGCCGTGTGAATCTTAAAATTCCAGAAGGCACGCAAACGGGTCGTTTATTCCGATTGCGCGGTAAAGGCGTTAAGCCTATCCGCACATCGATGACCGGCGACCTACTTTGCCGTGTCACGGTAGAAACACCTGTCAATTTAACCAATCACCAAAAAGATTTGCTACGCGATCTTCAAGTCTCTATGGAAAATGGTGAACAATCGCCGAATAAGAAATCATTCTTTGATAAAATCACTGAGCTTTTTTCTTAATAAAGAGTGTAACAACAAAATAACCACTCGTTGGATATGCTTCCTTCGGGTGGTTATTTTATCTCACATCATGCAAATGAGCTGGAGTCAGCAAAGATATTGTTCGACTTGGTTGACACACTTAGAACATTTATCGGCTACAATCCAGCCCACTCTTTTTTTTAAAAATAGAATACAGCACTTCACTTATAAACGATAGAAGCCTGTATTTGTGAGGATGATTACCATGACTACACCCACAAGAATCGGCATTTTAGGTGCTAGCGGCCGTATGGGACGCACACTCATTCAAGCTGTTTCGGAAGCAGGTGCGACACTTGCTGCCGCCGTTGAGCAACCAAACAGCTCCTTGCTCGGCACTGACGCTGGTGAAATGGCGGGGATCGGAAAAAATGGTGTCATGGTGGTGAGTGATTTAGCCAGCGTGATTAATCAGTGCGATGTGGTCATTGATTTTACTGCCCCAACTGCAACCATGCATCATCTTGCCATTTGTCAATCTGCGGGTAAAGCGATTGTCATTGGTACGACTGGGTTAAATGAAACGCAATTTCAACAGATTGATCAAGCTGCGCTAAACATTCCTGTCGTCTACGCCCAGAACTATTCAGTCGGGGTCAATGTTTCACTTAAACTACTTGCATTAGCAGCTCAAGCATTTGGGGACAGCGTCGATATTGAAATCATCGAAGCGCATCATCGCCATAAAGTTGACGCGCCGTCAGGTACCGCCTTCATGATGGGTCAAGCGGTAGCGGGCGCACTTGGACGCGATCTTAAGAAGGTCGCAGTTTATGGACGCGAAGGTCATACTGGCGCCCGTGATCGTCAAACCATTGGTTTTGAAACAATTCGCGGCGGAGACATTGTCGGCGAACACACCGTCATGTTTATCGGCGAAGGTGAGCGCTTTGAAATTAAACATATGGCGACCAGTCGGATGAATTTCGCCGTGGGCGCAGTGCGTGCAGCAATTTGGGCGACACAAAAAACGCCATCTCGTTACGATATGCAAGATGTGTTAGGTCTCAAATAAGGTTACTCTGCCTTCCTTTAATCGGCATGCTGATCAAAAAACCCATGAATCTAGGGAAGAACATGAAAAAAACGATATCCACAATCCTACTCGCGGCATCGACATTTGCCGCAGTAAGCGCATGGGCTGATACCCAACCTCAACCGCGTCTCACGATTGACCGCGACGGCGTGAAAGTATGGACTTATCGACAATCGGGCAATCCCAGCGTGAATTACCGTGCAACGACTATTCTTGAGAGTAGCCTCTCAGGTGCAGTGGCAATGGTAATGGATACCGATCATAGTGCAGAGTGGGCGCCTTATACGGGTAAGGCATTGGTGCTGGATCTCACGAATCAGAATGGCGTAGTCACACTTCGTATGGATCTCAATTTCCCATTTCCATTAAAAAATCGTGATGTGGTACTCACCAGTCGAATGAATCAAAATGCCGACGGCATCGTCACGATCAAAAGTGATTCCACGGTAGACGCGCGCTTACCCGTTCGTTCAGATTATATTCGTATTGATCACTTCCAAGGCCTATGGGAATTTAAGTCGTTACCAAAAAATGCTGCTGGCAAACCTCAAGTAGAAGTCACTGCGAGTGGATATGCAGCGCCCAATGGATTACTACCCATTGCGATCGTGAATTTATTTGTGCAACAACAGCCTTTTGAAATGTTGCGCAACATGAAGAGCTATGTAAAAAACACCCGATATCAGCAAGCTACAGTCGTCGGCGTCAAAGAAACACTCGCCGTGAAAGGAACAAGTTGATCGCTGTCGCAATTCATAGCACAACATGCAATCGTCTTCACGTGAGATTATGTACAAAAAATTTCGTAGATGACGTCAATTCAAGCGCCATCTAAAATCACAAAACACATCTTCTAAGACCCTTATGTTAAAGAAGATGTTGATTTTTTTGTTCAAGAAAAACGATATTTTCTGCTTTGAACATTAAAAAGTGATGTTAAATCTTAAAAGCTACTAATACGCAGCAGTTGCTGTCACTCAAAAAATACCTTAGTCTAATCGTACTATCATTAGATTTATGACTGTAGGGATACCAATGAAAAGACCTTTGAGCACCATCTTATTTTTCGTCGCCACATTGTGCTCAATACAGGCCAATGCTGAAGTACAGCCTCAAGAAAAATTGACTATTGATCGCGACGGCGTCAAAGTTTGGACATTTAAAAAACCAGGCAATGCCGTTGTCAACTATCGCGCGAGAACAGTCGTAGAAAGTACGCTCTCAGGTGCTGTGGGCGTGGTGATGGATACCGATCATATTGCTAAATGGGCAACTTACATCGGGAATATCCTCATACTTGATCGCATGAACCAAAACGGGGAATTTAAGATCCGTTTGGATGTCAACTTTCCTTTTCCCTTGAGCAATCGTGATGTAGTCTTAGCAGGGCGAATGAATCAAAATGCAGACGGTTCGGTCATCATTATCGATCGAGTCGTTGAAGATCCTCGCGTACCCGTCCGCAAGAACTTTATTCGTCTGGATCGTTATGAAGGTTCTTGGACGTTTAAAACCTTACCAAAAACTGCAGCAGGCAAGCCACAGGTCGAAGTGATTAATAGTGGATACGCTTACCCGAACGGACTTTTGCCGATTTTTGTCGTCAACCTATTTGTGCAAGAGCAACCCTACCAGATGCTCAAAAATATGCAGTCCTACGTAAAATCTTCCAAATATCAAAAAATGACCGTTGAAGGCGTGAAAGAACCGCAATAATCCGCCACGGCTTTAACCGTAGATTCGATTAAACTTGCGTGATCGCTATACGCAGTTCTTTCGGCATGGAGAACACCACATTTTCTTCACGCCCCGCCAACTCAATCGGCGTCAATCCGCCCCACTCCCGTAAGCGTTCAATTACTTGGCTAATCAAAATCTCTGGTGCAGATGCACCAGCGGTGACACCAACATGTTCAACCCCATCAAACCATGAAAGTTGCATTTGTTGAGCATTATCGACCAGATAAGCTTCAGCCCCTTCACGCTCAGCTAATTCACGTAAGCGGTTCGAGTTAGACGAATTCGGTGAACCGACGACTAAGATCACCTGTGCTTTTTTCGATAAATCGCGCACTGCATCTTGACGATTTTGCGTGGCATAACAGATATCATCTTTACGCGGCCCTTGAATCTCAGGGAAGCGCTGACGCAGTGCATCAATGACTCGTGCCGTATCATCCATCGACAAGGTGGTTTGCGTTACAAATGCAAGCTTACGCTCCTCGCGTACTTGCAATGCTGCTACATCTTCTTCATCTTCTACCAAAAAAATCTTACCGCCATGACTCGTATCGTATTGTCCCATGGTTCCCTCAACTTCGGGATGACCTTGATGACCAATCAAAATCGCATCAACACCCTCTCTCGCATAACGCGTCACTTCAATATGGACTTTCGTGACCAATGGACACGTTGCGTCAAACACCTTAAGCCCACGTCGTGCAGCTTCAATTTGCACCGCTTTGGAAACCCCATGCGCACTAAAAATCACAATTGCATCATCGGGTACTTGGTGTAATTCTTCGACAAACACAGCGCCGCGCTCGCGCAAATCATCCACCACAAATTTATTGTGAACTACTTCATGTCTGACATAGATGGGTGCACCGAATACTTCCAACGCACGATTCACAATCGCGATGGCACGGTCTACCCCTGCACAAAAACCACGCGGATTGGCTAATACGATGTCCATGACGGTCTCTCTTTTGACAATGAAGGGTTGCAAGTAGGCAAAATAAAAAATCACTTCATGATTCTATCGTTTGTGTACTATATTGATCACAATGATCATCTCTAATTTTAACACGTCTTTTAACATGGCGCTAAAATAGAAAATACACTTAACAAGTAACAGATTTGGAGAACTATCATGGCGGGTTTATTATTTGTTGTTGCAGCAGCATCAGGCACTGGAAAAACATCACTGGTCAAAGCACTGCTTGAACAAACTAAAGATCTGACCCTATCCATTTCACATACGACGCGCACCAGCCGACCGGGTGAAGTCGACGGCGTACACTATCACTTTACCCCTAAAGATCGATTTGTCGAAATGATTTGTGATGGTTATTTTGTCGAACATGCAGAAGTATTCAGCAATTACTATGGCACGAGTCATACTGGTATCACCAGCCAACTTGAACAAGGTCATGATGTTTTACTTGAGATTGATTGGCAAGGCGCTGAGCAAGTTCGTAAAATTTTTCCAAATTCCATTCAAATTTTTATTATTCCGCCCAGTTTAGCCGCACTGCGTCAACGACTTTCGTGCAGGGGGCAAGACAGCGCCGAAGTGATTGAAACCCGTCTGAGTGGTGCCGTCGAAGAAATGCGCCAACATGTCAGCTTTGATTACTTGATTGTGAACGACGAGTTTTATGATGCACTCCTTGATCTGCAATCCATTATTCGTGCAGCGCGTTTGACTGAATCGCAGCAGGTTGTACGCCAACAAGATTTATTGATTGGGTTGTTGAATTAGCGAGGATGGGTTTAGAACCACCCTACGAAATTGACCCCTTGATTCAGGCGTAGGGGCAGGTTCCAAACCAGCCCTATCGACAATAAATGAAGGTATTGAAAAAATATTATAAAAACTAAATTTCAAAAAATATTCAAGCCCAAGACAACCCCAGCCCAATCGCTGCACAGACCAACAACACCCGCATCACCCCCCATTTACGCCAAAACAATAATGCTGTAGCGAGTGCCATAATTGCTAAAGCTGGCCAATTAAAACCACTCCACAACATCTCAAACGACGTTGGCAAATTATTATTTTGCCACAACACATGAATCGCAAAAAACAATGCGAGATTGACAATAAAACCCACCACCGCCGCAGAAATCCCCGTCAATGGCGCAGTCAAACGCGGCATTTGCCGAGTCCGTTCAACCAACGGTGCGCCTGCAAGAATAAAGACAAACGACGGTAAAAAAGTAAACCAAGTGGTTAAAACAGCCGCCAATATACCTGCCGCCAAAGCCTGCCCTTCGCCCAACATCACGTTCTGATAACCCGCGACAAACGCCACAAACGTCACCACCATAATCAGTGGCCCAGGCGTTGTTTCTCCTAGCGCCAGCCCATCAATCATCTGGGTCGGTGACAACCAATGATAATGATTCACCGCACCTTGATACACATACGGCAACACTGCGTATGCACCACCAAACGTGAGCAAAGCCGCTTTAGTAAAGAACCAACTCATCTGCACTAATGGATCTTGAACACCCAAAATTGCGACCATCGTGCCAATCGGCAAAGCCCATAAAACAACACCCATCAATAACACGCCAATGATTGAACGCGCTTTGAGCAACGCATGCTCGGGTACAGCAGTGTGATCATCAATGAGGGCTGATCGGTGTTTTTCTACTTTATTTGAGGCTGCATGCCCGCCGATTGATGGCGACAAATAACCTGCACGATCAAGTAGCCAGCCTGTCAGTGCAGCCAAGGCAATCACCAATGGAAATGGCACATTCAAAAACGCACTGATAAAAGCAGTCGCGGCGACGCCCCAAAGCACGGCTTGTTTAAGCACCCGCGTGCCTAATCGCCAAGCGGCTTGCAACACAATCACGGTCACTGCGGGTTTAATCCCAGCAAAGATGCCAGCGAGCACAATCGTATGCCCCCAAACCATGTAAATCCATGCAAGCGCCATCAAGATAAACAGTGACGGCAAGACAAATAATGCCCCTGCCAAGGTGCCCCCTAAACGTCCATGCAACAACCACCCCGTATAAGTCGCCAATTGCTGCGCCTCAGGGCCGGGTAAAATCATGCAGTAATTGAGCGCATGCAAAAAACGCTTTTCAGAAATCCAATGCCGACGAGTCACCAACTCTTCATGCAACAACGCAATTTGTCCAGCAGGTCCACCAAAACTAATCCAACCCAATTTAAACCAATAACCCAAAGCCGTTTTTAATGATGGGTGTTCTACCGCTTCTCGTTGGGCTGTTTCATCAGCATTTTCCGACTGCTTAGCGGATAGGGAAATTGGGTCGATCATTGGGCAAAAATCCTAAATTGAGTGGTATC
>JACMMY010000287.1 GCA_014378805.1 Moraxellaceae bacterium | reverse complement strand
TGATTTTCTAATAAAAAAGCTTTGTCGTTATTGGTTAATGTCACATTATTTTCACTTTTTAATAAATACGTGCCATTGATTACATTATTTTTACTGATTATAAAGTTGAGGCGTGTGGCGCGTAGTTTTGAATGGTCAGACCAAGTCAGAATATTATTTAAATCTTCAGACATCGGGAAGATGTAATGGTAATGCAATCCCACAAGAACCAGTTTTTTTTGATCTTGTGTAATCAGGAATCCGCGGATTTCTTCATTAAAGCCCTCTTTTTTGGCGTTGTATAACTCAGTGGTCAAACAACTAATATTGATAATACACAAGAAAATGATAATGAGTAGCTGCGATGATTTATGCATGACTAAATTCCTAGCTTATATTTATAGTGAGAAACTATACAGGGAACGGGGAAATCATCCCTTTATTTAATCAGCTGAAGTCTTTGTTGCTCATTTCAGTCGTACTATTCAATCACTCATTGCTTAAACAAAATAGCTACTTTTCGTCATCACTTTAGAAATTACACCCATCGCTGCTTTCACGGATTCGGGTAGTTCTTGTGCGCCTGCAGTGATGGCTTGTTCGCGGTGATGTAATTCATCTTTGTGCATTTGCTGCAAAATCGCACGAGTGCGCGCATCATTGTCTGGCAATGCCTGCAAGTGCTCATCTAAATGGATACCCACTTGACGTTCGGTTTCAGCAACAAAACCTAAGCTGTATTTATCGCCAGCTAAACCTGCTACCGCACCCATACCAAATGACATCGCATACCACAATGGATTCAATAAGCTGGTATGGCTATCCAATTCATTTAAACGCGTTTCACACCAAGCCAAATGATCTTGTTCTTCGCGTGCGGCTTGCTGCATGGCTTCACGGACATGGGGTAACTTCGCTGTCAATGCCTGACCGTTATACAAACCCTGTGCGGCGACTTCACCACTATGATTGACGCGCATCAGCCCAGCAACATGTCTTGCATCGCTGACATTGAGGGCACTTTCAGTCTGTGCGGTGGGTAGGGGACGTTCTGCTTGTGTCGTATTTGGAATGACCGTGCGTAAAGCTTGGTCAAATGCGCCAATGAGGCGATCAGCAAAAGTCTGGTTAAGCATGAGATGTACTCCATTGAATGATTAAGATTAATCATTTGGGAAAATCTTTTTAAGCGTTAATAATCAGTGATTACCCGTAGTCGAATCAGTATTTAAATGTTTAATCACGATGATTGAAACAATTGCACTCAAAACGGCGGTTAATAAAAATAGTTCAGGTGTAGAGTAATGAAACCATGATAACACTGCGACAGACACAAGGCTCGAAGCCACCATAAATAACGCATTTATAATACTGTTTGCCGCGATGACGCGTGCTCTAAAACTTTCAGGTGAGTCCGATTGTAAATGAGCATAAAGCGGAACGATATAAAAACCACCAAAAATACCAATACTTGTAAATGCAAAGAAAACTGGCCAATATTGAGTTTGAGTTAGAACTTCAATCATGGTTTGACTGTCTGAGTGAGCATGTAATCCGTGCGTTGATAGATACAAAAGAACTGACGACACAGTAAGCCCTACTGCACCAATAGGGACGAGTTTAAGCTGAGAAACCTTGCCCGTAAAGTATTCGCAGAGCAACGAGCCTAACGCTATGCCGATTGAAAATATAGTCAATAATAAGGTCACAACACCTTCACTGCCATGTAGTATTTCGCGTGTAAATACAGGAATTTGCGTTAGAATTGTCGCACCGTAATACCAAAACCACGAGATACCGATGATCGTGTAAGTCACGTCGCCTAACTTGCTGGCATATTGCAGTGTTTGCTTAGTGGTTACAAAAACATTCCAGTTTATTTTAAGATCAGCGTGACCGACCGCTTGAGCAGGAATCGCATGAGAAAATAAATAACCCACTAAGGCAATCGTGAGAAGTGTCAGACTGATCCAAAGATAATTTGCACCTGCAAGCGCCATGATCGTGCCACCCAAAATCATTCCTGCGAGTGTTGCGAATGATGTGCCAGTTTCAAATAAACCATTACCACCCACTAACTCATCCTTGGTGAGTAATTGAGGCAAGATACTGTATTTAATCGGTCCAAAAAAAGTTGAATGTGTCCCCATTAAAAAAAGCGTCGCCATAAACAACCAAAAAGTATTGGTAAAGAAAGCGATCGTTACCAAAGACATAATAATGATCTCAAAGATCTTGATATATTGAGTCAGTTTTGATTTTTCATATTTGTCAGCGATTTGACCCGCTGTAGAAGAAAATAAAAAATAGGGTAGGATAAATAATCCAGCAGCCAAGTTATTTAAAATCGTAGGCTGCAAACTGATGACCGATGCAGCATGAAAGGTAAAGAGGATAATGAGTGCTTGCTTGAAGGTATTATCATTGAGCGCACCCAAAAATTGAGTGATAAAAATAGGTAAAAATCGTCTTGTTTTGAGTAGTGAAAACTGGTTGGACATGAAATACTCAAGATAAATACGGACAGCTGCTACCATAACGATCTCGGTGTTCACTAGCAAGCGTCAGGACAACACGTTATGATTCATCTGCTCATTGCTCATACTGCTTTTGCAGTTAAAACAGGTTTTTGTTCGTATGCTTAATTCGCGTTTCAGTCCGTCGCTTTGTGTGTTGCTCGGTGTGAGTCTGACTGCACAATCTTTTGCAGCTGAAGCAAATGCGCCTGAACCTGCATCTCAATCTGCATCGGGTTCTACTGTAGTGAATCCTGTTGCGACTAAGGATATCGTCATACCTTCAGAGAGTAAAAAAGTGGATGTTGCCTTAGATGCGACAAATGAAACTTCTGCGCTTCCTGTCAATTTAATGAAACCTACAAAACCCAGTGTCTTTACGCGTATTAGTCGAGCAGTCTTTTTTTGGCGAAAACCATCCCCAAGTGAGGATAGTATCCCTGCTGAACCTACTATTTCTGTTGAAATTAAAGGTGCGCCAGAAGTCTTAGCCACTAATCTAAGTGAAACATTAAAGCAGGTGCAAGTCGTAGAATTTGAAGACTTCCAAAGTGCTTTGCCACGATTACGCTCACTTGCAACTGATGCGGCGCAAGCAGTGGGTTATTACACGGCTAATTTTAGGTTTAGTAAGACAGATAATCGCCATTTAGTGGTCAATGTGGTGCCTGATACCCCTGTAATCGTTAAGAGTCAGAATATTCTGATTACAGGCGAAGGTGAAACGGATAAAGCGTATCTTCGATTACAGAAAAGTCCTGATTTGGTTGTTGGCGATCCCTTTAATCATGGTGAATACGAAAAAACAAAAAGTAAAATTCAAAATTTAGCGACCGAGCGTGGTTATTTTAAAGGACGATATATCACGCATGATGTTCAAGTGACCTTACCGCCAAAAACCGCTGATATCATACTGGCATATGAAACAGGTGTGCGTTACGCTTTTGGTGATGTGACTTATAAGTCTAGTAATCCAAACAAGAAGTTACCGCTTAAACCGAGCGTACTTGCAACGATGCAACCTTTTAAAGCGGGTGATCCTTATCAGGCAAGTGATTTAGCGAAGCTGTCGCGGAACTTAATCGATACGCGTTATTTTAATAATGTGCAAGTTGATGCGCCAACACCTGAAGCACCTTCAGAAGATACGTTGAGTGGCTCGGAAGCGAAATCGACGCCTGCCGCAGGTGTAAACTCTCTAGAGTCTTCTAAACCATTAACATCGGCTGATCATCCAACAATCATCACACCTGAAAATAAGACCAAACCGAGTATTCCTGTGGTCGTGATTCTGAATGCTGATAATCCTAACAGCGCAGAGGCTGGGGTCGGTTATGGCACCGATACAGGTCCTCGAATTCGTACTCAGTATCGTCGTGCTTTAGTCAATGATTCCGGGCATAGTTTTGATGCCAACCTTGAGCTTTCGCAAATTAACCATTCGCTAGACCTTCGCTACAATATTCCTATGGGTAATCCACTGACGGATGTTGTCAGTATCTTTGGTGGCTATGAAGATGAAGTGCTGAATGAAAGCAATGGTTTAAAGGTCAATACTAAAACCACAACAGTCGGTATTCAGCGCACCATAAATCCAGCAGGCGAGTGGCAAAGAGCTTACTCATTACGCTATCGTGGTGATGTTCTTGAAAACAATGCAATTAATGTCAATCCAATATTATTACCGCCGCCGTTTAACGTCGCAGGGATTAGCTCTAATCAACAGGCATTATTAGCTGGATTTGGTTTGAATCAGTTAATTTCAAGAGGTGGCGCAAATCCAACCACTGGATATCGTCAATTCTATCAAATCGATGTTGCAAGTCGCTCCGCTTTTTCTGATGCCAATATGGTGATTTTGCGTGCTGGAATCCGTGCATTGCAAACCTTTGCTGATAAACACCAAGTGGTCATCAGTGCCGACGTTGGAACCATTATTACCACTGATTTTAATCGCGTTCCTTATAATCTAAGGTTTTTTGCGGGTGGCGATCAGAGCATCCGTGGCTATGATTATAAGAGTCTATCAAGCTTGGTGAATGGTTATGAAATAGGCGGGCAAAATCTGGCCGTGGGATCGTTGGAATACAACTATTTATTCAAACCTAAATTACGGGGTGCTGTCTTTATCGATGCTGGTAACGCATTCGATGCCAAGTTTAATGATCCCGTGAAGTTTGGTGCTGGTTTTGGTGTGCGCTGGGCCTCACCTGTTGGCCCAGTTCGAATTGACCTTGCAGCAGGAGTCTCAGAAAAAAGTCCGCCGATTCGTTTGGTGTTCTATATCGGAGCCCCTCTTTAAATGACTGAGCCTATTGACGCACCTATTGTGCCAAATCCACCCAAGCGACGCACTCGGCTATGGGTCAGCACGCTCAGTATTTTTATTGGATTAGTCGCATTGCTGTTTGTTGGTTTTTTAGCGTTGGCAGGTTCAAATTCGGGTACGCAATGGTTATTGAATCGCGTGTCAGCACAACAAAGTTTTCTGACCTATCATTATGTGAGCGGAAACTTGCAAAATGGTGTGATTTTAGATCATGTCAAAGTGAATTTAGCCAAAGTCGATATTAGTGCCAAACGCATTAATCTTCGAGTCGGTTGGCGTTCAATTGTGCAAGGTCGCATCCATTTAACCCATACTTTGATCGATGATTTGGTTATTTTTAGCAAAACTGCGCCGACAGCTACACCGTTTAAATATGCCCCGATTCGTTTACCTTTTACTCTATACGTTACCAATAGTACGGTGAATGGTCTCACCATCAGCCAAATGATTCACGATCCAGTGACGCATCAACTTGTGCCGAAGATTGATGTGGTTTTTAGCCATATTTTTCTTAAAAGAGCCCGTTGGAAGGATGATTTACTCACGCTGAGTAAGTCGAGTATTAAAGACAGTACGTTTGAGGCAGATCAAGTTACGGGTACGATGCAGTTCCATAAACATTATCCAATCAATGTGAAAGGTCGTCTCATTATTCCATTGTTACAAAAAGAAAATTTTTCACCCTTTCAGGTCGTCGCGACAGGGGATCTTGAAGAAATTCATGGTGTATTGAATGCCGAAGTTGTAAAAAAACAGGACGCAAAACTGGATTCAAAAGACGATCAATATTTGAAAGGTGACCTCGTGATTCGTCCGATGGATCATATCTTTTCACTCAAAGGAAATGTCGCTTGGAATGCTTATCATTGGCCTTTTGCAGCGAGTCAGAATTTTTATTCTAAATCAGGTCATGGAACTATTCAGACCTTAGCTCATGGTCTGAGTATTGATGTTAATACAGATTTTGGTGGTCATGAAGTGCCTGTTGGGCAATATACTGCAAAGTTATTTACCGACTTTAAAGGACTGGATATCCAGTCTTTTAATGCAAAAATTGCGAAAGGTACCGCAACCGGTTCAGGACGTTTAGATTGGCATCATGATGTGCACTGGGTGGTAAAGGGGCAATTATCCGATGTAGAGGTTGCTCAGTTTTTACCACCGAGCGTGTTGCCTTATGCGCCGTATTTGCCTAAAACCTTAACGGGTCCATTTAGTCATATGGCATTGATGAACGCTCATGAGTCACAGTTGGGTGTGGGTTTAACCAGTCCTGATGGAGAGCATTGGATTGTGGGTGTTGGGCGAGCTGGAAGTCTCGGTAATAATGATTTACCACTTGCAGTCGTCGCGCGCTGGGAAAAAATGAATAGGACTTTGCCTGGCGTGGGCGAGGTGAATACCGCGCGCGGTGAGGCGAAAGTAAAGCTGAATCAGGGTCATGTCTTTGTTGATGCTGATTTGGATATGTTACCGAGCCAACATCTACCCGCAGGGCACTATACGGCAACATTTACGAGTCAATCTAATGGTTTAAAAATTCCAGCACTGACCTTTAAAGGGGTTGATGGTTCATTTGGTGCATCAGCCAGTATGGATTTTGCGACCAAAGCCGTTGATGGAAAAGCAGCTAAGCCGATGAGTTGGGCGTCTGCATTTTCTTCAAAAGGGCTGGATATCAGCAAAATTTTATCTTCTCCGATTGAGCGTGTAGAAGGGATGGTTGTTGCAACTGGCGTGAGTACTGCTGCCCAGCAGACATTTACGGTGAAGCCTGCGCTCACAGGATTATTAAAGTCAGATGCTGTCCAGCCTTCAGTTGATCAAAAACATAATGCGTCACCATCCACACGGAGTATTACGCTGACAGGGCTAGGGCAAGCTTCTCTTCAAATGAATACCGCGAAGAATACCCATGGTTTGAAATCCTATGCCGCAAAGTTTGATGGCGATTTAAAAGGGAGCGAAGCACCGTCGGGCAGCCTCAATATTCAAGTTTCTGGTACACCAGAAATCACTCGAATTGAAAAATTTGAACATAATGGTGTGGCTGGAAAAATAAGTGCGACAGGTCAAGTCATGACTAAAGATGGGCTGAAATGGAGTGCGACGGGCAAGCTGAATAATTTTAATGCTGGTTTTTTCCTCCCTAAATATCCAAGTGTTTTGAGCGGTGGATTTAATACCACTGGTCAATGGAGTACCACCGCACGTTATGTGCAAGTCACGCAGTTGGATCTGTCTGGAACGCTCAAAAAACAACCTTTGATTGCTAAAGGGACTTTAGATGCGTCCTTTGATCCCAAAAGTATTTCACCGCTGCCGAGTCGGATGAACGCTACTAATTTTATTTTAGATTGGGCGGGGAATCGCATCACGGCAAATGGTGGAACGACGACTGTCAAAGGTGCTCCGCGAGGAAACTTTAATATTCTGGTAGATGCAAAGAATTTGAGTCAAATTAACTCCGATTTCAGTGGACGTATTTTCGGGACGATTGATTTGGTTGGAAATGCACAAACGCCAGATGCGAAAGTCAATTTGGCGATTGAAAAATTTAAATCCCCAACGCTGAGTATGAAGAATGCTACTTTGGTGGGACAGATTCCTCAATTGGGCTTACAGCCCAGCCAATTGGTCTTAACAGTCAGCGAATTTAGGAATGGTAAACAAATCATTAATAACATTGATGCCAAGATGAGTGGTACTCAAGCGTCGCATGTTTTAGATTTCACGGCAAAGACCCCAAGGGCACAAGTGAGCTTGCAAGTTGCAGGTGGTTTAAATGCTCAACATGATTGGAGTGGTGAAGTCCGTCAAGGTCTGCTTGTCAGCAAAAAAATGACCTTGAGACAAGAAAAACCTGCAGCCTTGCAATACTTAAATCAATCTAAAAAAATCACACTGGGTGCACATTGTTGGTCAGGTGCAGGACGTTTTTGTTTGACTGAGCCATTGGTTGCAAGCGCTGCGCTGGGTCATGTTTCGATTACTTTGGATGAACTTGATCTCAGCGGGTTTCATGACGTGATGCCAAGTGGCATGGTCTGGATGGGCAAGTTACAAGGGCAGGCTACTGCAGATTGGCAGGGGAATTCTCCATTACAAATTAACGCCCAGTTCTCGACGGAGAATGGCTCTATTGGTCTTGCCGCCGATGATCCACAAGATCCACCGAGCACGCTGTCGTATCAGCGTATGAGTTTGTTGGTGGCGACCCAAACCGATGGTATTAAGATACGGTTTGACGCAAAAACGCCAAATATCGGTGAGGGGTATATTGATGCGATCATTGATCCAAAACCTGCGCAAAAAACCATTAATGGCGCATTGGTGCTGACTGATGTTCAACTAAAAGTGTTTAAACCTTTTTTTCCAGGGATTCGTGAGTTAACGGGTCTGGCATCGCTGGCAGGAGGTATGAGTGGACCCCTGACCAATCCTGCCTTCTATGGTGAATTTAAGTTGAGTAACGGAAAAATTATTGCCAGTCGTATCCCTTTGAGTCTGCAAGATATTAATCTTTCATCCAGTATTCGTGGTACACAGGCAACGCTGTCTGGTCAGTTTGCGAGTGGTGGCGGTAAGGGAACGATAACCGGGCTTGCAAACTGGGTTGATCAGCCGATCATTAATCTTAAACTCGACGGTAATGAGTTAGCCGTCCGCCAGCCACCGATGCTTACGGCGGCTGTGAGTCCTCATTTGGAAGTTCAGGTTCTTCCTGTACAAAGACAAGTCACGATTAATGGACGGGTCGATATTCCGCGCGGTGTGGTTTCGCCTGGCTCAAATAGTAGTAATGCGATTGCGAAATCTTCAGATGTTCGTATTGTGTATTTAGATCAAGATAGTACCGCTGCTATTTTGCAGAATGTACGTCCATGGTCCATCAATGCCGATATTAATATTGCGCTGGGCAACGAAGTCTACTTTAGAGGTTTTGGCGCAAATGCGCATTTAAAAGGCGGATTGCAGATTCGTGAACGCGGCACAGGTGTCTTGACTGTAATGGGTCAAATTTCATTACAACCGAATGCAAAAGTTGATGCTTACGGTCAGTCATTGATTCTAAGAAAAAGTAATGTCATCTTTGACGGCCCAATGTTACAGCCGCAATTAGATATTGAAGCGTATAAACTGATTGATAATCGTACGGTCGGTGTGAGAGTTTCTGGACGCGCAAATAATCCGAAGATTAACACCTTTAATGACGCAGGTTTGACTGAGCAAGAAACCTATAGTGCTATTTTGTCGGGTCATATCAATTCAACAACTTCGACGATCAACAACACTGCTGGCTTTCGTTCAGATGTGAATAATGCTCTAGCTGCGGCAGGAATTAGCGCAGGCTTAAGTGGTTCACGCGCTTTTACCAATGAATTGGGTGGGGTGTTTGGACTCAGTAATTTAACCTTCGATGCGGATGGTGCAGACGGGAGTACCAAAGTGAATGTGACGGGCTATTTGTCTCCTGATTTATATATACGCTATGGCGTTGGGGTGTTTACCCCTGTGAATAAGCTCACTTTGCGTTATCAGATGTCACAGCGCTTCTATATGGAAGCCAGTTCTTCTGTCGAACGCGCAATCGACTTTTTCTATAACTGGCGGTTTTAGCGTGCGGGATTTTTAAAGACTGATGCTAGTCTCCTTCACCTGAGGGTGAAGGCTGGGAAGGGGGCGTTTTTAAAACTAAAATCAAAAGCATCCCCTTTGAAGTCTTCCCCGTCAGGGGAAGACTTCAAAACAAAAGGCATCAATTCGATGCCTTTTGTTTATTTTACTAATTTTAAGAAGCGGGTTTAAGTAAAAATTCCATCAATGCTTTCTGTGCATGTAGACGATTCTCGGCTTCATCCCACACGACTGCACGTGGATCATCGAGTAAGTCTTCAGAAATTTCTTCACCGCGATGCGCAGGCAAACAGTGCATAAACAATACGTCATCTGCCGCTAAATCTAATAAACGAGGCGTAATCTGATACGTTGCAAAACGACGCTTACGAATATTTTGTTCAGCTTCTTGACCCATGCTCGTCCACACATCGGTAGCTACCAAATGCGCGCCTTCGGCTGCATCTTCACTGGTAGGAACCAGTTGTACGCAGTGAGCGAACTCTTGCAGCAGAGCTGGATCAGGCTCAAAACCATATGGTGAAGCGATCTTTAATTGAAAGCCCAATTGATGCGCGGCATGGATGTATGAGTTACACATATTGTTGCCATCGCCAATCCACGCGAAGGTTTTGCCTGCGAAATCACCGCGCATTTCCATAAATGTTTGTAAGTCAGCAAGCAGTTGGCATGGATGATGATCGTCAGTTAAACCATTAATCACCGGAACTTTAGAATACGCAGCAAATCGTTCAACCGTTTCATGGGCAAAGGTACGAATCATGACGATATCGACCATGCGTGAGATGACGCGCGCTGAATCTTCAATGGGTTCGCCACGACCAAGCTGGGTGTCACGTGGTGACAGGAAGATTGCACTGCCGCCAAATTGGCACATGCCTGCTTCAAACGAGATACGTGTGCGCGTGCTGGATTTCTCGAAAATCATGCCGAGGACTTTGCCTTGAAACGGCTGATAAAGTTTACCTTCGCGATGCATTGCTTTGAGTTCAATGGCACGGTGAAGTAAGCCACGCAGCTCTTCAGGCGTGGTATCGAGTAAACTTAAGAAATGCCTTGGAGGCTGACCCACTGACCGCAACATGCTAACTCCGCGAATTATCGCAAAAAACTTTAGGTTTAATCCCTTATTATTTCAGTTTCTGGTGATCGCCGTCATTGGCGAAACAGATGAGTTTCGATCGAACAGTGAAACGCAAGACCAGAAAAACCAGCGATTATACCCGATATTAGGCATAAACAGGAAAAATCTGTGGTTTGAATTGGTTGAGTTGTTTGAGTTGTTTGAGTTGTTTGCTGATTGATGTTGATGAATGGATTGAGTTTTGATTGTTACAATGAGTTGATTAACGTTAAATTGGGGAGCTGGCGTAGCCAGTCCATCTCTAATGTGAGGTTAGGGCTTTGATTTATATGCACTGCGCGCGCCCAGAATCTACAACAAAGCATCATTTAAAATAACGACCGACTGACAAGCAACCGCCGCATTTAACGGATTGCACCACGCTACGCATTCAGGCTCTCGCAAACTTTCCCGATATTAATTTACCACCACTCTGTGAGAGTAAAACCAAACTGTCTGTTATATCAGATTATTTTGGTGGAACGCCCCCTTGTATTGCTACAGAGCTTTGCTCGATCCACGCCACAGCGCGGTCATGCTCGGCAGTGGCATGACCCTTTACGGGGGTTATTATTAAAGTCATATCTACCGGCGCTGAGCTGGCTACATTCACAATACTATCGGCTAGGTGAAGTACTTCGCGTGTTCCTACGCGACTATCATTGCTGCCGATCTGTAGAAAGAGACGTTTGCGCGAAAGAGTGGCAGCATTGTGGTCTAACCCGTACACAGTGGTGTTAACCTTCTGCTTCGTAAATTCTCTTAACCGTTGTAAGTCGGTGACTGGGGCAAGAGCCACGATATCTGTGATTCTCTTATCATCTGACGCACGCAGCGCGATATACCCTCCGCGACTTACGCCGATAGCCACTATGCGTTGGCCGACAATAAGGCCTTTGGATTGCATGTCAGTGATGACGCGGCTTATGCGGGCAAGAAATGGCGTGAAGATGTCGTTTTCAGACTGACTAACTCGGTTAGCCCAGCAAGTGAGGCCGTCACCAGAAATTGTGCCAGTGAGCTTATTGACGAGAGGTTGGATACGCTCGGGAGTATCTTTTCCATGGCACGGCAGGTCGATCGAAGCGACTACGTACCCAGCCTTGGACAACGTATTGCCTATCGTTGTGAATTTACCGTTGAGCGATCCTGCAATGTCGGTCGTAAAGA